>JANONT010000001.1:0-4822 GCA_031420955.1 Candidatus Nitrotoga sp.
TGTCACGCTGGATAATTTTATGCGGGCAGATGCCAAAAATTTACAATCGGTGTCGGACATTGGGCCGATTGTGGCGCAAAGTATAACGGTGTTTTTAAGTGAGCCGCACAACCAAGAGGTGATAGCCCAACTACGCAAAGCGGGAGTGACGTGGCCCGAGCAAGAAATTGCTACGATGCGGGATTTACCCTTGAGTGGAAAAACTTTTGTGTTGACTGGGTCTTTGTTAAACATGGGGCGCGAAGAGGCCAAGGCAAAGTTGGAGTCGCTGGGTGCGCGGGTGAGCGGTAGCTTGTCACAAAAAACAGATTATTTGGTGGCGGGCGCAGAAGCCGGTAGCAAACTGGCTAAGGCACGCGAATTAAATGTGCCGGTACTTGATGAACAGCAATTTTTACGCATGTTAAAAAGCTAAAAATAGAGGAGGATAGATAGCATGAGCAGCAACAGTAATTCTTTAGCAATAGCCACAAAAAACTTGCAGGTGTTGATATTAGACGACGACGCAATTGCCATGAAATTTATTGAAAATACCTTGCGCAAACTGGACATCACCAATTTATTAATGGCCGGAAATGGCAAGCAAGGCCTCGCTATTCTGGCGCAGCATTCACCCGATCTGTTGCTGTGTGATTTGGGGATGCCGGAGATGGATGGCGTTGAGTTTTTACAGCAACTCAGCAAGCAGGGATATGGCGGTGGCGTTATTCTCGTTTCAGGATTCCACGCAGAAATGCTGTCTGGAATGGAGGTGTTAGGTAAAAAATTAGACCTGAACATTTTAGGGTCATTAACCAAACCTGTTTTACGCGATCATCTGATCGCGATGATTACGCGGTTTTGTCAAAGCAAGTAGCGACTTCAGCTTTCAAATTCCAGCTTTCCAAACTTTCGCCTACACGCGACAAGCCATTGCTGCTGACGTAAAATGCGCGGCCTGCAACTTCAATTCTCGTTACGCCACCTCTTGATATGTCGACCTTTCGTACTCGTTTCGCACCCAGCCCCACCGGTTATTTGCATGTGGGGGGCGCACGCACCGCACTTTTTTCCTGGGCCTATGCGCGCAAGCATGGCGGTGTTTTTATTTTGCGTATTGAAGATACCGATGTGGAACGCTCTACGCCCGAAGCGGTGCAAGCCATTTTAGATGGCATGGCTTGGTTGAATCTGGATTACGACGAAGGCCCGTATTATCAAATGCGCGGTATGGCGCGATACAAAGCCGTCATTCAAAATATGTTGCAACAGGGGCTGGCTTATTATTGCTATACATCGCCGGATGAGCTGGATGCCATGCGCGAAACACAGCGCGCGCGCGGTGAGAAGCCGCGTTACGATGGTCGCTGGCGGCCTGAGCCGGGCAAGGTATTACCCACGCCACCCAAAAACGTTACACCCGACGTCCGGTTTAAAAATCCAGCTTAAGGTACAGAGGAGTGGCAAGATTTGGTGAAGGGCGTGATCGAATTTAATAACGCTGAGTTGGATGATCTCATTATTGCGCGAGGCGATGGCACACCGACCTATAATTTTTGTGTGGTGGTGGATGATAGTGACATGAAGATTACCCATGTTATACGCGGCGATGACCATGTTAATAACACCCCTCGGCAAATCAATATTCTTAAGGCACTGGGTGCGGAGGTGCCGCAATACGCGCACCTGTCGATGATCTTGGGCGATGACGGACAAAAATTATCCAAGCGGCATGGTGCGGTCAGCGTCATGCAATATGCGGAAAACGGTTATTTGCCGGAAGCGGTGATCAATTATCTGGCGCGACTGGGTTGGTCGCACGGCAATGATGAAGTTTTTTCGGCGGAACAATTTTGCGCGTGGTTTGATCTGGACCACATCACGCCATCTGCCGCGCAATTTAATACTGAAAAATTAAATTGGCTGAATCAGCATTATTTAAAACAAGCCGACAATGTGCGGCTGGCGAGCTTGGTGCGGCAGCGGCTGCAGTCGCGCGGAGTGGAAGTGACTGCAGCACCTGCGCTAGAGGCAGTGGTGGCGCTTTATAAAGAACGCTCGGTCACGTTGAATGAGCTCACCGATGCGGCCGAGTTTTTTTATATTGACTTGCATCCTAACGCAGAATTATTAGCCACGCATCTCACCGCCGAGGCCATGCCCGCCCTGCAAGCATTCGCCGAACGCCTGCAAACAGTCGCTTGGGATGTGCCAGCCATTGCGGCTTTGATTAAAGATATTATCGGTCAACACAGTTTGAAAATGCCCAAATTAGCCATGCCCTTGCGCATCATGCTCACCGGTCAAACACAGACTCCCTCGGTGGATGCGCTGCTGTCCGTGTTCCCCAGAGAAATGGCAGTGGCGCGTGTTACACGACATGTATAGCGGCGGCGAGGTTTTTCACGGTTGTTTTGAAAAACTCAAACTATATGGGGGCTTAGCCTTTACATTGATAGGCTCGGTCATTATAATGCGCGCTCTTTTTTGGGGGTATAGCTCAGCTGGGAGAGCGCTTGCATTGCATGCAAGAGGTCAGCGGTTCGATCCCGCTTATCTCCACCACAAAAAAGAAGCTGCAATCTTTGTCCCCATCGTCTAGAGGCCTAGGACACCGCCCTTTCACGGCGATAACACGAGTTCGAATCTCGTTGGGGACGCCATTTTGGTCTGCACCATCCTCCCATTTTTGTCAGCAGCGCGCGTAATCGGCATCGGTTGTTCATACCGTGTCAGCTCTTCATTTTGATCCGGTTGCCCACTCTGGTTGATCCGGTTGCCCACTCTGGGCGGGGCTACCAACTACTAAGAAGCATATCTTTCTTACCCGTATCCAGCATCTTTGCTACATCACGCGAACAAAGCAGCGCGGCGGTTGAGTTGCTTACCCGCTTGGGGTACAATGCGCGCCCTGTCTGGGTGGAGATTGCTTCACTGGGCAGTAAATTCGCACACTCGTTCAAGTTGGGGTGCTCTTTTAAAGAGTCGTTCTGGCGAGTGGAGGACTAACCCTTAACACTTAGGAGTAATTATGGCTGTAACCATGCGTCAAATGTTGGAAGCGGGTGTTCATTTCGGACATCAAACCCGTTATTGGAATCCCAAAATGGCTCCGTTTATTTTCGGGCATCGCAACAAGATCCATATTATCAATTTGGAAAAAACCGTTGCTTTGTACAACGACGCGCTGAAGTTTGTGCGTAAGTTGTCCGCTAACAAAGGCTCCGTGCTGTTCGTGGCGACCAAGCGTCAAGCGCGTGAAATTATCAAGGAAGAGGCCATTCGTTGCGGCTGCCCTTACGTGGATAACCGTTGGCTGGGCGGCATGTTGACCAATTTCAAAACAGTGCAATTATCGATCAAGCGTTTGCATGATTTAGAAGCGTTGATGGCGGATAGCGTGGCCTTGGCCAAAGTGTCCAAAAAAGAAACGCTGATGATGCAGCGTGAATTAGAAAAGCTAGAGCGTAGTTTGGGCGGCATCAAAAATATGGGCGCGTTGCCAGCAGCTATTTTCGTGATTGACGTGGGTTACCAAAAAGGTGCGATTGTTGAAGCGCAGAAACTGGGTATTCCTGTGATTGGTATTGTGGACACCAACACTTCACCCTTGGGCGTGGACTACATTGTTCCTGGTAATGATGACTCGACTCAAGCAATTAGATTGTATGCGCGTGGCATGGCAGATGCTGTGCTGGAAGGTCGCGAGCAGGCATTGAATGAGGTGGTGGCATTGGTTGAAGGAGAGGCGGCGTAAGCAGCCCGTTGAAAAACTATTGCACTTGCAAATATTTTGTCGAAAAACATCTCAAAATGCTCACTGACTCACATGTCAGCTCCGCTTTTTCGGTATTTTTCTTCTCGTCCGGTTTGTTTGTATTTGAGCTTCGCTTATAACGTTTTTCAATGAATAACTGGGGGCGTAAGCCCCCTTTTTTGTGATTAGTTAATTGGTATTTATTTGAAGGAGTACGGTAATGGCCGAAGTAACTGCAGGAATGGTTAAAGAATTGCGTGAGGCAACCGGCCTCGGCATGATGGAATGCAAAAAAGCATTGATGGAAACGGGCGGCGATTTTAAAGCAGCCGAAGAATTGTTGCGGATTAAAAGCGGGGCAAAGGCCAGCAAAGCCGCTTCGCGCGTGGCCGCTGAAGGTGTGGTCAATATATTTGTGAGTGCCGATGGCAAAACTGGCGCGCTGGTTGAGGTCAATTGCGAAACAGATTTCATGGCTAAAAATGAGGTCTTTGTCGGCTTCGCCAAAGAGGTGGCGCAAGCCATTGCCGAGCGTGATCCGGAAGACGTGGTGGCACTTTCTGCAACTAAATTAGCCAGTGGCAGCAGCGTAGAAGAAACGCGCGCCGCATTGGTGATGAAGCTAGGCGAGAACATTAACATCCGTCGCTTCGTGCGCTACCACACGGCGGGCAAGCTGGCGGCTTATCTGCATGGCAGCAAAATTGGCGTGCTGGTCGATTACAGCGGCGGCAATGAAACATTAGGCAAAGACCTGGCCATGCACATCGCGGCCAGCAAGCCTATTTGTGTTTCATCCAGTCAAGTGCCGCAGGCAACCTTGGATCAAGAGCGCAAAATTTACACCGCCCAAGCTGCCGAAAGCGGCAAGCCAGCGAACATTATCGAGAAGATGGTAGAAGGCCGCATTGCGAAATTCTTAGCCGAAGTCACCTTGATGGGGCAACCATTTGTTAAAGACCCCGACACCTTGATCGAAAAGTTTCTAGCTCGGCAAGGCGCGCAAGTTAAGGCCTTTCAAATGTTCATTGTGGGCGAAGGCATCGAAAAAGTGGTTGTGGATTATGCTGCGGAAGTGGCCGCAGC
>JANONT010000002.1:0-9114 GCA_031420955.1 Candidatus Nitrotoga sp.
CGGGCGCGCCGATGTGCGGGCGGTGCTGTACATGGCTGCGGTTTCCGCCATACGCTGCTAAGATACGATCAATGACTTTGCAGATCGCCTATATATAGAGTGGTATCCGCCCAAAGTGGTGATCGTTGCCTGCATGAGAAAGCTGTTAACCATGATGAATGCCATGCTGAAAAATAATACGCCGTGGAATGCAAAAACCGCTTGACTTGGAACACGGCTGCTCTCCCGCAGGGAGAGGGAAGTAGGATTGAAATGAACAACGGTGGGTTGTTCTCTAAAGATTATTTAACGCAGCGTTTACCCGCGCGACCTCGGCGTTAAGCGCGCCTTGCAATGGTTTCAGCAACGGGAGATTACCTGCCCCCGCTGCCGCTTCGATGCTGGCACAAACTGCGGCCAAAACCGTTGCTCCTGCAATAGCGGCTGTGCCACGGAGCTGATGGCTGCTGCTTTTTATGAGGGGCAAGTTATTTTCATTCAGCGCGGTATCAATCTTGATCAGATATGCAGGCAACGCGGCGCGAAATTTCAACATCAGTTCGCTTGCCAATTTTTCATTACCGCCTACCGCTTCAATCAGTAATGCGCGATTGAGGGTGACCCCATCCAAGTTATTAAGCGGGTCTGCAGCTTCAATGCGAGGCTGGCTCACGTCATTTTGTGGCGCGGTCATTTTGTGTGTGGCGACAGCACCTAGCTCGGCTTCCTGCGGTAACCATTGCTCGATGATTGCTTGAAGTTTAGTTAATTCGGATGGTTTAGTCAGCACATCATCCATGCCTGCCGCGTGGCACTGCGCGACCGCATCGGGTAACACATTCGCCGTCCAAGCAATAATAGGGACGCGCCGACGCGCAGCAGGTTGAGGTTTATTTTGAGCGGCGCGTGCTTCGGCATCGCGAATAGCGTGTGCCAGCGCGTAACCGTCCATCTCCGGCATATTACAATCGGTGATAATCAGCGCGAAATCACCATTACTCCATAGCTCTAACGCCTCGCGGCCATGCGCTGCAATTTGTACACGCAACCCCAACACCTCAAGCTGGCGCGCGATAAGTAAGCGGTTGATAGGATTATCATCCACCGCCAACACCAGCGGCGCATTGAGCGCGTCTTCTGTTTGCGCCAGTGTGGGCATATCTGGAAACGCAGCGTTAATTGCTTTATTGGGCGCATCATCGTTGTTGCGCTTCGCTTTTCTAAAATGATTTCTGCCGAATAACCCTGCCACCAATTTCTCTGAATCCGGCATCAGCGCGTTCGCATTTTGTGTGCAGATGGGCAGGGTCAAGGTGACGCTCATTGTCGTACCCTTGCCCAGCACGCTTTCTGTTTTCAGTGTCCCGCCCATTAGCCCCACCAAGCGCAGACTGATCGCCAGGCCCAAACCCGTGCCGCCATACAGGCGCGTAGTATCTGCGCTGGCTTGTTCGTAAGGTTGAAATAAACGCTGCTGCGCTTCTTCGCTCATGCCGATGCCAGTGTCTTTAACTGACAAACAAACCGTCTCCGTGGTCGCGGTTTGGCTAACCTGATCGGCGCGTATTTCGACAAAACCGTTGTCGGTAAATTTGAGCGAGTTGCTCACAAAATTGCCCAGCACTTGCAACAGGCGCAAGGGGTCTGCTGCAAGCAGCGGGCTGATACGTGGATCGACAAATTGTCTGATCTGAATATTTTTAGCG
Organism: Candidatus Nitrotoga sp.; assembly: GCA_031420955.1. Classification (GTDB taxonomy): domain Bacteria; phylum Pseudomonadota; class Gammaproteobacteria; order Burkholderiales; family Gallionellaceae; genus Nitrotoga. The sequence continues at coordinate 1,686 of JANONT010000002.1, forward strand.
CTGCTCACCGCGTAAAAAGTATTACTTAGGCGCGGCAATAGCTGTGCCAGCGACACAGGCTCGGTCACGATATTGAGCTTGCCCGCCTCTAATTTAGAATGATCGAGAATGTCATTAATAATCCGCCCCAAGCCATGTCCTGCATCCCGCGCTACTTCCAGCGTTTCATTTTGTTCGCGATTTAAGTGCAACAAGCTGAGCAACTCCAACATCCCCAACAGACCATTCAACGGGGTGCGTATTTCATGGCTCATCGTAGCAAGAAAAGTATCCTTGGCCGCATTGGCTTGCTCGGCCTGCGCTTTGGCGGCGAGCAGAATTTTTTCGGCCATCTTTTGCTGAGTAATGTCGCGCGCAATATTGATGAATTGTATTTGCTCGGAAAGTATTCCCCGGATAGGCTGTAAAAAAATATCCACCGGAATATCGTGCCCATCTTTATGGCGATGTACAGACTCAAACCTAATGGTTGCCACCTTGCCATCCAACATGGGCTGCAATATTTTGCGAAACTCCGCTTCGGTCAAATTCGGTTTAATGTGAACAGGGGTCATCTGCAGCAGCTCGGCATTGCTATAGCCCACTTGCTCCATCGCCCCACGGTTGGCATACGTAAAACGCAAATCTTCGGGATTAAAAATAAAAATACAGTCCTGCGTTTGATCCAGTGTTTCTTTGAAGCTGGAGAGATGTGCCTCTTTTTCATGCAGCGCGAGGATAGTTTTTTGACGTAGCCGACTCTCGTTTAAGACCAGCAAAAATACGATTAAGAACAACACTAGGCTGATGATCGCGCCAAGTGATTCCATAATGAGCATCTGTGTTAATGACTGGTCTGAGGTAACTACGCTTTGTTTAAACAGCCGTGACTGGCGGTTATACATACGCTCGATTTGCCGCTCGATTTGAAACCGCGTTTTTTCATTACTCGGCTGAGTAACCGCTTTGCGTGCTGCGGCAAAACTACGGCTCTGGCGCACCGCCATATTGTGCTGAACTAAAGCAATAAATTCGGCAATGTGCGGTTGCAGTTTTGCCAGACTTTCTCGTTGCTCAGGATCTAAAATTTTTTGCTGCAGAGAATTGAGTTGCTCATTTATATTGAGCACATCTTGCTCAACTTCGACTATTTTGATTAATGCCTGATCACCACTGATTATGAAACTATGCTCATCTCGTTCGAGATCACTTATCAACAGCGAAAGCTTATTCAGACTTTCTTGTATGCTTTGCGTCCGTTCCACCGCAACCGAGGTTGCATACATTTCCTTGGTTTGTTTCTGCACCGTATAGGTCACTCCGCCCAGCAGCGACAACGCTGCGAGTAATAGCGCGACATAAGAAAGCTTGATGTAGCCAGAAATTTTCAAAGGGGACACAAGTTAATAAGTGGGATAGATTTACATGTTAAAAGGGGCCGTAATAAATGAAGGATAGTTTAAGCCTAACCCGCTCGCACGCTTGGCGCAAGGGCTGTTTTCGCCCCCCATTGCCAATCCCCGCTTAATTTTTGATATGAAGGCGGGAAATTGCTAAGCCTAAAGTGCCCGCTGTACAATCCGCCCGCCGCAATTAAATCTCGCTTCCTTTAAACCAACATAGAAAAAAAATGGAAAGCCTATGAACATTGCTCAGATGTCTTCTTCCCCTGCAGTCAGTGCCACACTTATTTTGTTGCTTCTATTTTCTATTTTTACTTGGTTTATCATCCTCACCAAACTGCGCCAATACTGGCAGGACAACAAATTCAATGGGTCTTTTCAGCAAGCATTTTGGGCGGCGAGCGAGTGGCACGAAGCAAAAAATATCAGTGACACCATGCTCGGTCAGCACGCTTATTTAGCCAAAGCGGGGTTTACCGAATTGCGCGAATCGCAACATCACAACAGTCAAATGAAACATCTCGGTTCGCCGCAAGATGCGCTGGAGCGTGGCTTGCGCCAAGCCGTGCAAAACATGCAGCGGCAACTAGAAAGCGGCATGGCAGTGTTGGCCAGCATCGGTTCGACCGCGCCGTTTGTGGGATTATTTGGCACGGTGTGAGGCATCATGCATGCCTTGCAGGGCATCAGCCAAACCGGCTCGGCCAGCTTGGAAGTGGTGGCCGGGCCGATAGGCGAAGCCTTGATCGCCACCGCCATCGGCATTGCCACCGCCTTGCCAGCGGTGCTGGCGTATAATTTTTATTTGCGTCGGATGCGTATTTCGGTGGCCGAACTGGAAAATTTCGCGCACGATTTTATGCGCCTCGCAGCTAAACACGATTACAAATTGTGAGCACGCCATGGGCATCTCTAAAAATCTAATTTCCGTCGCCATACTGTGTTGCTCACAAAAAATCACTCCTCACATATCAAATATATGCGTCGGCGCAATTTTTTATTCACGCCCTATTTATTAATAACTTGATCTGGCTTGGGAATTTTAATTTTTGGAGGCACCCATCATGACTTTTCAAAATAATTTCAACCAAGAGATGATGAGCGAGATTAACGTCACGCCGCTGGTGGATGTAATGTTGGTGCTGCTGGTGGTGTTCATCGTCACCGCGCCGCTGCTGTCGCAATCGTTGGAAATACGGCTGCCGAAAACGGTGGCGGTATCCGGCAAAATGCAACGCGTGCAACAAACCTTGTCCATTACCGCGCAAGGGAAAATCACCCTAGATGCCATCGCGCTGGACGATGTCGCACTGGCGCAAAAACTGCAAGCTGCCGTCGCGCAAGATGCGTTTTTTGCACTGCGCGTGCAGGCCGATGAGGCGGTGCCGTACGGCAGAGTGGCGCAAATTATGGCGATTGCACAACGGGCGGGCGCAAGTAAGTTATCTTTTGTGACCACGGCTGCCGAAGCATCGTCTGGTAAAGTTGCACGGTAATGCCGCCATGCAAACCTTGCATCCCCCGCTGCACCCACTCACCACACAAAGTTGGCGGCAACATTGGCCGATACTTGTGGGGGTGGTTTTAAGCCATCTTGCTGTCGTCATATTTTTTCTGAACACCCCCGCCACGGTCTCCCAAGCGACGCTAAAAATTATCGACATTTCGTTTGATATGCGCGCGCCGCCGCAAATTAATCAACCCGCTCCCACCGTGGTCACCCGCCCGCCAGAGGTCGCACCCACTCCCGTCGAATCGCCCATCACTCAACAACCCGCGCCGCCGCCCAGCAAAGAAACGCAAACCACAAGTAACCCAACCCCTGTCGCGAATGAAGCGGCAAGTAACACCGCCAGCGAACCCAATATTCAACCTTTATTTAAGCTGACGCGCCTGCCCAGTTTTTCGCGCAAGGTAGAAACCATTTACCCAGCTGCCGAAAAACGCGCAGGCCTACAAGCCACCGTCATGGCCGAAGTCACCCTAGACGCGCAAGGAAAAATTTTATCCATTCGCATTATCAAAAGTGGCGGCGCAGCGTTTGACCAAGCCATGCAAGACGCACTTGCGCGCAGCACGTTTAACCCCGGTTTGATTGATGGTGTAGCGGTTGCCACGCGTTTTCAAATTCCTTTTCGCTTTAATTTGAACTAAGAAAGTGCCGATCCCATGAAAAATTTATCTCTAAAAATAGCGCGCTTATTTTTTATTTTCGGCTGCCTCTGTTGCACTTTTTCGGTACACGCACTGGACTATTTAGTCAGCGGAATGGTTTTAGAAATGGGTACAAAAAAACCTTTGGAAGGCGTATTTATATCCGTGGATAAATATCCCGATCTCTCTGCGGTGAGCGACACCAAGGGTCGCTTCACTTTAGCTTTGCCCGCCCCTGGCGATTACACCGTGCAGGCTGCCGGCCTTGTCGCACAAGGGTTTGAGGCGATCAACATTAAAATTTCAGCCGACTCTCCGCCTGCCGCAATAACTTTTTATGTATTAAGTGCCACGGTGTTGCCAGAGGTGCTGGTGCAGGGCGAACGCAGTCCAGATCGCATCAGCAAAAGTGTGATTACGGGTGCCGAGGTTAGAAAAATAGCGGGGTCTGGTGGAGACCCCTTGGTCGGCTTACAAAGTTTGCCCGGCGTTTTTTCTACCAATGGCAGCAGCTCCGAGCCTGCGGTGCGCGGCGCAGGCCCCGACGAAAATGCCTATTATGTGGATGGCTTGCCCATCGGAAAATTATTTCACTTTGATAATATCAGCGTGTTCAACGCAGACTTAATTCAAGACTTTAATTTATACAGCGCGGCCTTCAGCCCGCACTATGCTGATGTGGTGGGCGCGGTGCTGGACGTTGCTTTGCGCGACCCACGCAACGACAGATTGGGCGGCAAGGTGAATGTAAATTTGCTCGGCTCAGATTTTTTAGTGGAAGGGCCGCGCACAGAAAATCAATCTTATTATTTTGCGGCGCGACGCAGCTATTTTGATTTATTTGTTAAACAAATTAAACAAGATGGCGTCACCTTACAAATTCCAAATTACTGGGATTATCAGGGAAAATATTTGTGGAAATTAAGCACCACAGATCGCGTCACGCTGCATTTACAAGGTGCGGCAGATAATTTAAAACTGAATGTTGGCGACGATGCTGACATTGCCAAGCAGCAACCGATACTCAGCGGAGATCTTACTTTTAACGACCGATATGCCATGCAGGCGATGGTGTGGGATGCCCAACTCCCAGCCGACGCTTACCATAAATTAGCTTGGCAGCACAGTAATTTTGAGTTCACTGGCCAGTTTGCGGGTGCTGGCCGCGTGAATATTCGTCAAAAAGAGCAACAGCTCCGCGAAAAAATCCGCCTGCCCTTAAATCATTTTGGCGCAGCGCATGAGCTGTCATTAGCCGGCATTTTTACCCACGCCCAAACCGATATTAATGTGGATACTCAAAAAACCACTTGCACGCAATTTAATCCCAATTGCGATTTAACCAGCGCGCCTCGCGACCAACTCACCGACACCATTTATGCAAATAATTTGGAATTTTCCGCGCAAGAGCGCGTAAAAATAATTCCCGCTGTCACGCTAGTGGGGGGCGTGCGCCACAGCCGCGAAGATTATCTCAACCGCAATTACACCGAGCCACGTCTCGGTGCAGAATGGGAATGGTCGCCACAAACCTTGCTCAGCGCAGGTTGGGGGCGACATAATCAATTACCCAGTGGTCAGCAAATCTCGAAAAAATTTGGCAACCCCACGCTCGACCATTTGCGCGCTGAACACAGCGTGCTCGGCATCACGCAAAAGCGAGCGAATGATTGGTCGTGGAAGGCGGAAACTTATTACAAAAAGTTGAGCAACATTATCGTCAATGATCCGGTGTTGAATTTTATCAATGCGGGCAGTGGCAAGGCTTATGGTGCGGAGTTGCTGATTAAAAATGATGCGGCGGAAAATCTTTCCGGCTGGTTAGCTTTATCGCTTGCGCGCTCTGAACGACGTAATGATGTGACTGGCGAAACCTTCCGTTTTGAGTATGACCAACCGGTGAACACCACGCTTATTTTGAACTACAAAGAATCACGCAGTTGGTCATACGGCGCGAAGTGGAATTACCATTCCGGCGCGCCATACACACCCATATTTGGCACCAGCGGCAACTTCCCAGATGGCCGACCCATCCCCGTTTATGGCGGTGTAAATTCCGCCAAGCTGCCGCCATTTCATCGCTTGGATGTGCGTATAGATCGCCATATTATCTTTGATACTTGGAAGCTCAACGCCTATTTTGAATTGAATAATATTTATCAACGCACCAACGTTACAGGCTACAGCTATGACCCGACTTACACCAGCAAAGAAGCCATCACGCCCTTTGTGTTGCCGATTTCCTTTGGCGTGCAGGGCGAGTTTTAGTGGAATAATCTGGGTTTAATTTAGGAATTTAATTTGGGGGCTTAATGTGGGCGTTTAATTTTTCAATCGCTAAGCACTTAGGGTTAAAATTCGCTCAACCAACATTCGCTACAGGAGTCGCTACATGCTGAATATTTTTACCCTAGAATCAGGTCGCTTGGTTGCCATTCAGCCGGATGAAATTGCCCTGCGCAAACCCATTTGGGTGGACGTGGTTGAGCCCAGCGAGACCGAGCGCGCTTGGGTGAAGGAAACATTTTCGGTCACGCTGCCGCACCCAGAACATTTGCGCGACATCGAAGCGAGCGCACGATTTTACGAAGAGAACGAAGAGCTGCACGTGCGCTCAGATTTTTTGCGCGGCAAAGAAGTCGGCACGCTTAGTGTGATTGTCGCCTTCGTGCTGGCGCGCAATGTTTTGTTCAGCGTGCATGATGAAGACTTGCCGCTGTTCCAAATGTTTCGCCAGCGCACCTTGGGGCATCCTGAGCCGATTGAAGATAGCCTGGATGTGCTGATTGATTTATATGGCTCGGATGTGGAGTTTTCTGCCGACACGCTAGAGCATGTGTACATTGATCTGGGCATTGTCGGCAACAGAGTTCTCAATGCATCGCTAGGTGATCGAGAAGCAGCAGAGGTGCTGGCAAAAATCGCGCATAGCGAATATTTGAACGGTCGTATTCGCCGTAATTTGATGGATACCCGGCGTGCGGTTTCATTTTTAATGCGCGGCAAATTGCTCAAACCCAATCAGCTTGAAGAGGCGCGCCAGATTATGCGCGACATTGATTCGCTGGATGGACACACCGCGTTTTTGTTCGACAAGATCAACTTTTTGATGAACACCACGGTCGGTTTTATCAACGTCACGCAGAATAAAATCGTGCGTATGTTCTCGGTGGCTTCGGTGGCGTTGCTGCCACCCACCTTAATCGCCTCTATTTACGGCATGAATTTTAAGTATATGCCGGAGCTGGAGTGGCTTAACGGCTATGTATTTTCACTATCCCTAATGGGAGTATCTATAGTGCTCCCCTTTTGGATATTTCAACGCAAAGGGTGGCTAAAGTAGGCCGCATAAATCAAAATTACGCCGTGTTCGACTTGTTTTTGGTTAGCAACAAACTCAGCGCCACCGATGCCAAAATAATGGTCGCCACAATGCCCAGCGACCATTGTATGGGAAGGTGATACCAGTAAGCCGCCAGCATCTTGCCGCCCACAAATATCAACACTACCGCCAAGCCATACTTAAGAAGATGAAAGCGGTCTGCCACATCTGCCAGTAGGAAATACAAGGCGCGCAGCCCCATAATCGCAAAAATGTTAGAAGTGAATACAATAAACGGATCCGTGGTAATGGCGAATATCGCGGGGATGCTGTCTACCGCAAAAATCAAGTCGCTGATTTCGATCAATATCAGCACCAAAAATAGCGGCGTGACGTAACGCAAGCCATCGCGCATGACAAAAAATTTCTCACCCTGAAAAGTTTCGGTGACGCGCAAATGGTTGCGTAGCCAATTCAACAGCGGATTTTTATTGAGGTCGGGCTTTTGCTCGGCGAAAATAATCATCTTGATGCCGGTGATGACCAAAAACGCGCCGAAGATGTACAGCAC
>JANONT010000003.1:0-5507 GCA_031420955.1 Candidatus Nitrotoga sp.
CTGATCCAATACTGGATGAAGCACTGATTTTGTATCCGCAGATGGAACGTTTTTTGAAGCAAAGAATGCATGAGCGCGAAACATTTGAGAGTGGACTAGGGTCGTTGACTCAGCTATTTAATTAAGGGCATCTCTAAAAATACAAATTAAATAATTCAACTAATTTTTGTTGTTAATCGGAGCGGAAAATAATGGCAAAAGAATATACGATGCAGCCCTTGGTTAATTTAGCGCATCAGCGCAATGACGCGTGCACGCGCCGCGTGGGTCAGCTTAATCAGCAACAATTGCTGGCGCAAAACAAGTTGGGCGCGCTGCTGGAATACCGCAAAGATTATCAAATACGCTTTCAACAGTTGGCGGCAAGCGGGGTGGATCAGGATACGCTGAATAATTTTCAGGATTTTATTAAACGCTTGGACGACGCCATCGTGCAGCAAAAAGCAGCCACTAATTTGATTCGCGATGCAGTGCAAATCGAGCGCGTAAAAAGAGAGTCATCGCAACGCACCATGCAATCTTTTGACACGTTGGCACAACGTCACTATGACGGCGAGAGAAGGGTGCAGGACAAAATTGAGCAGCGTTCGCAAGACGAATATGCCGGGCGAAGATTCGCGCTCAAGGTCATGGCAAGCAATGAAAAATAATAGGAGCGACCATGCAAACTAACGCTGTTTCTAATGCTGCGCCGACATCGTCGCCAGCCAATATGACGGAAGCAAACCCGGCTTTGCCCGCAGATTTTTTTAGTGAATTATTGGGGCGGCAATTAAGTGGTGCGAATGTAAGAACGGGTGAAAGCCAGGGTGGGTATGAGCTTGATACCGAGGAGTCATCTGATGCAAACGCTGCGGAAGAAGGTCTGCTTTTGTCTAATACACCGGACATAGCGACGTTGCCAAAGGAGAGTTTGCCCGCAGAAATGTTGGCGGGGTTATTGCAAAAAAATTCGCTAAATGACTCCAAAAATTTAGCCGAGATTGATGGAACGACTCAAAAATTAGAGAGTGCAATAGACGCGAAAAATTTAGATATTGCCAAGGCCTTGCGGGAATTTGGAGATCAAGAGTCGCGGGGGAATTTGTTCGGTAAACAGCAGCAATTGGCGCGGGAGGATGAATTATTTCAGGGTGATGTCGCAGCCGATCAATCATTGTCAAACAGCCAAATTCAAGCAGAAAATTTTAGCGTTGAAAAAAACAACATGGGCAGTTTAGTAGATCAAAGCGCGCCCAGTTATAACACCTTTAATCAGAATGTTTTAGATATTGCGCAACCCGCCTCCTCCGCGCCGCAGCACACCGCAAGCACATCTGCAACATTTAACACGCAATTACCAAACCTGCCACCACCCGCACAAGTGACACTTAACACGCCATTCACGCACAGTGCGTGGGGCAATGAGTTTAATCAAAAAATTACTTGGCTGGCGACGCAGCGCGAGCAAAGTGCGGAGCTGCATCTCAATCCGCCCCAGCTTGGCGCGCTGGAGGTGGCGATCAAGATAAATGGCGATCAAGCGGCGGCATTGTTTACTTCTCCCCATGCGGCAGTGCGCGAGGCAATAGAAAGTTCGCTGCCTAAGCTGCGCGAATTATTGGCCGTTAACGGTATTACGTTGGGCAATGTCACGGTCGGCGATCAGTCTGCCCGCGAGCAATTTAATCGCGAACATTCATCGTCGCCCGCACCTGTAGCGCGGGGCTGGGAAAATAATATAAGCCCCGCTTCGCATGGGGTGAGCAGTATTCGGCAGCGTGGCATGGTGGATGTTTTTGCTTGAGTCGTAGGCGAGATTGATCTTGTTTGTGGAAATTTGCTCACCGATTATTCATTCGCCCGGCCATTTTCGTACAAAGGTAGGGGTAATTATTAGCCTTAATCTCGACATCTGAACGATTCGCTTTCTTTGATAATTCATCATCACGCAAAGTAAGCATCAACCAAAAAAACAGACCAAAAGAATCGACTAGGAACATCATGTCTAAAACTGCAAAACCCACCGCTGCCCCGACCGATGCAAATGCTGACACCGGCGCGGCTGCGGCCAAACCCAAAAGCAAAAAAAAGATTTTTATAATTGCCGGGATATTGTTGCTAGTCATCTCAGGCGGTGCGGGTTGGTATTTCACCAAGGGCAGTGCGCACGTCGATGAAGCGAAGATTGCCCCGCCTCCTCCCCCGCCAAAATTTATTGCGCTGGAACCTTTTACCGTTAATTTGCAGCGCGAAACGACGGATCAATTTTTACAAATTGGGATATCAATAAAAATCATAGAGCCCGAATTGCACGAGAAAGGCAGCCCTACGCTGGAAGATAGAGTTAAATTAAATATGCCGGAAATACGCGGGCGTTTGCTGGTTTTGCTGTCTGGTAAATATGCTTCTGACATTACTTCTGTACAGGGTAAAAAGGAGTTGGCGCAAGAAATTATTGCCGAGACAGAGCAGGTTTTGGGGCTGCCGCCCAGCGTAGTGAATCATGCGAAAGTTGGCGCAAATAATTTGCATGATGTGGCTAAGGTAGGCGACGAAACCAAGGCGCAGTCTGGTGTGGAGGCTGCCGCGACGGAAGAGGATGTCGCTGCATCAGAAGAGGGGGCAGCACCAGGGGAGGGAGATGGCCAAGATGTAGCCGATGGGGCAGAGGCAAAGCCTGTTCATGTTGCCGTGAAAAAAACATTGGCAGAGCCTAAGCGCGGGATTACCGACGTGCTGTTTACCTCGTTTATTGTTCAATAACTTGTGGGCACCTCTAAAAACCCAACTTCCGTCGCCATACTTTGTTGCTCGCAAAAAATGATTCCTCACATATAAAAAATATGCGCCGCCATCATTTTTTACTCACGCCTTGTCTGGCTTAGCAATTTTAATTTTTAGAGATGCCTTTCTGACAATAATTTGTGGCAATAAATTTCAACGATAAAAAATAATCATGGGTAACGAATTTCTCTCGCAAGATGAAGTGGACTCGCTGCTTAAAGGGGTTACTGGCGAGGCGGATGCCGTCGCCGCCCCCCCGCCCAGCAAGGAGGGGGTGAGGTCGTACAATCTTGCCACGCAAGAGCGCATCGTGCGCGGCCGGATGCCGACGATGGAGATTTTGAACGAGCGTTTTGCGCGCTTGTTTCGCATCGCTTTATTTAATTTGATTCGGCGCACGGCGGAAATTTCAGTGGGCCCGATTCGCATTCATAAATTTGGCGAGTTCATTCGTAACTTGCATATCCCGGCCAATATTAATCTGGTGCAGGCTAAGCCTTTACGCGGTAACGCGCTGTTTATTTTTGATCCCAACTTGGTTTTTTTAGTGGTCGACAATATGTTTGGCGGTGATGGCCGTTTCCATACGCGGGTTGAAGGGCGCGAGTTTACGCAGACCGAGCATCGCATTATTCAACAACTTTTGGCGGCGGTATTCGAGGCCTATAACAAATCTTGGCAAGCGATTTACCCGCTGAATTTTGAATTTATCCGCTCGGAAATGAATCCGCAGTTTGCCAATATTGCCACGCCGAATGAGGTGGTGGTGACCACTACGTTTGAAATTGAATTTGGCGGCGTGGGCGGCGCGTTTCATATTTTGCTGCCCTACGCCATGATCGAGCCGATACGCGAGCTGTTGTACAGCACCATGCAGGGCGATCACATGGTGGCCGACAAACGCTGGCTACGCACGCTTTCCCGGCAGGTGCAGTCGGCAGAAGTAGAGCTGGTTGTGGCGTTGGGGCAAGCGCGGGTGACGCTCGATCAAGTACTCAAAATGCGAAACGACGACATCATTCCGTTGGAAGTATTAGACACGATTATCGCGACGGTGGACAACGTGCCCGTGATGGAATGTCGGTATGGAATTTTTAATAACCAGTACGCCTTGCGCGTGGAAAAAATGCTGGGCAATGCGATAGGCGATTTAGCCAAAGGAGATGGACATGTCTGATTCCAGTGTAGATCAAGCCAGCTTAGATAATATCAGCGCGGACGATTGGGGCGCGGCTATGGCGGAGCAAACTCAAGTTGAACAAAAGGGTACGCTCGGCACGCAGGCTGCGGGGGTGAATAATTTTGCCAGCCAGAATAACTTTGCAGGCAACAGCGATTTTCCCACGCCCACGCCGCAGCCGCATTCGTTTGAACATTTTTCTGGCAAGACCGGGTCGGTCACGCACAACGATCTGGATATGATTATGGACATCCCCGTGCAACTGACGGTGGAGTTGGGGCGCACCAAAATGCCGATCAAAAATTTGCTGCAATTAGCGCAAGGCTCGGTGGTGGAATTATCCGGGCAAGCGGGCGAGCCGCTGGATGTGCTGATTAACGGATTTTTAATTGCTCAAGGTGAAGTGGTGGTGGTAAACGAAAAACTCGGCATACGTTTAACAGATGTGATTACCCCGTCGGAGCGTCTACGGCGGTTTAGCCGTTGAGTGTCTCCCCAATATTTGATGAGGTTTGTCGTGCGGGGAGGGGTGAACAGTTCGTCCCGTGCAAGCATCGCGCATCGCAAAAGTTGCAAGGTTCGGTTGCGCATTACGCAGTTGATTTAATCTCACGCGATTAGCGCAACTTTGTTGCCACCCATCTAATGTGCGGTATTTAATTTCTTAATCGGTCATGGAAATATGTGTATGGGAATGATGATGCGGCGAGCCAATCTGATTGAGGTTAAACAATGGCTGTTCTTCGCGATGGTATTTCCCCCGCTGCAAGCCATGGCCGAGCAGGCTGTTCGGCCCAGTTATGCGCCCCCTCCGCCGGTCGGCATTTCTGCGGGCAGTATGGTGCAAATGGTGTTGAGTTTATTGCTGGTATTAGGCGCGGTCGTCTTGGTGGCCTGGCTGTTAAAGCGCGTAAATTTACCGCAACACGCAGCCGGTAATTTAATGCAGATTAAGGCATCTGTTGCGGTGGGGCAGCGTGAACGTATTGTGCTGATGGAGGTAAACGATACTTGGTTGGTGATTGGCGTAGCGCCGGGGCAGGTGAGTGCGTTGCATACCATGCCCAAGGCCGAGATGGCGGCGATGCTGCCAGCCGACACGCAACATTCCTCTACCGAGCAAAACAAATTTCAAGGTTGGCTAAAAGAGATTTTGGAGAAACGTAATGCGCGTTAAAAATAACGGTTTCACCAAAATAATAATATTTATGTTTTTAATGTTGGGGCTTTCGTCCACCACATTTGCCGCCGAGGCCGCACTGCCCGCCTTCACCAGCACCCCCACTGCGAGCGGAGGGCAGAGCTATTCGCTCAGTTTGCAAACGCTGCTGTTGCTCACTTCATTAAGTTTTTTGCCCGCCATTTTATTGTTGATGACCAGCTTCACGCGAATTATTATTGTGCTGTCATTGCTGCGCTCAGCATTGGGCACGCAGTCCTCTCCACCGAATCAGGTTCTTGTCGGATTGGCACTGTTTTTAACCTTCTTCATCATGTCGCCCGTGCTGGATAAAATGTATATCGAGGCTTATAAGCCCTACAGCGAAAATAAAATGTCGTT
>JANONT010000004.1:0-2012 GCA_031420955.1 Candidatus Nitrotoga sp.
TCCCAACGCCCATCTTGATTCGTTACGCCCACTTCGCTGCCTGTCGCACTGGCACGTACCGTAACTTGGTAGCGTGCGGTGACATCGTTTTCTGCTGCGGGTTTGTCGTCATTCCGCCAGAAGGCTAAGCTGGCCAGCCAACTTTCTTTCTGCGGCGTATTTTTAATCGCGCTTAAAAAATACATACCATTGGCGCGATCTTTATCGTGCACTTCGATGCCCGCTTGGTCGAGCGCTAAGCCTACTTTGCGCCAGCTTTTATCGAAAGTTTCTTGCAATAAAATAATCTTGCCGCCGCCTGCTACTTCGCTTAATTTCGCACTGCTGGCGATCACTTTAGTTTCAACAGCGGGCGCAGCAATAGCGGCCTCGGAGGCGGGTTGAGCCTTGGTTGTATCCACAGTGTGCCCGCCCAATTTCGCCAACAACATTTGCAACATGGCGGCTTCTAGTTCCGCATCATTGCCGCGTGAGCGCCACTTGAAGCCGTTCTGGTCGGGCTCTTGCATTTCGATCAAGCCACGGTGGCTGATATAAATTTCCGTGCGACCATCCGGCGTGCGCTCTAGGCGCGTGCGGTACATATCTTTTTCGCCGGAGGAATACATGCGGTCAAATACTTTGCTGATTATTTTACGCACACCATCTTGCGGCGCGTTGCCACGATTTTCTAAAAAATTTGTTTCCATCACCCCCGCAGCGGGGTTGTCGACCACCAAAGCAAAGCCGTTTTCCAGCCAAAAAGTTTTGATGCTCGGCCATAAATTTTCAGCTTTATCGTGCACCACTAACCAGCGTTGCATCCCGCTGCGCTCGATGTGTGCATTCTTAACAGCGGGCAAAACAATCAGGTGCGGCGTGCTGCGCGTGGCATCTTTATTAAATGCAGAGAAGCTTGCGCCGGTTTCTGCGTTGTTGTCAGCAATATTATTAGGAATAATAAATTGGCCGACTGCAGCAGGGGAGGTGAGATCAGGCGGGACTTCGAGCGGTGCTACTTTAATGGCGGCGGCTTTGTAATCCACGCGGTTGCGGTCAGACTGGGCGGTGCTGCATCCGGCCAAGAAAAAGCACGCGAGTAGAGAAAATAAAAGGGTAGTACGGGTGGATAGGGTCATATTGTTCAGTGAGTGTTTAGTTAATGATTCCGGCGGCACGCATGGCATGTTCCACGTCGTCATGTTGGCTGGCGGGCAGCGGCGTGAGCGGTAGGCGCAAAATATTTTTTACCAAATTCATACGCGACACAGCCCATTTTACGGGAATAGGGTTGGCGGAAATAAATAATTGGCGATGTAAACCCAGCAATTGAAAATTAATTTTGCGCGCTTTTTCAACCTCGCCCTTGAGCGCGGCAGCACACATTTCATGCATTAATTTTGGCGCGACGTTGGCGGTGACAGAAATTGCTCCATGCGCGCCGAGCAGCATTAACGCCAGCGTGCTGGCATCGTCGCCGCTGTAGATGGCAAAATTTTCAGGGGCGCGCTGCAATAAATCGCTGCCGCGTTCGATGTTACCCGTGGCATCTTTAATGCCGACAATATTGGGAATTTGCGCCAAACGCAACGCGGTGTCGTTGTGCAAATCGGCGCAGGTGCGACCCGGCACGTTGTACAAAATGTGCGGCATGTCGACTGCTTCGGCGATGGCTTTGAAGTGCAGATACAGACCTTCTTGGGTCGGTTTGTTGTAGTAGGGGACAACGGTCAGCGAAGCCGCAGCACCCGCCTTCTTGGAAAAATCCGCCAGTTCGATGGCTTCTTTGGTGGAGTTTGCGCCTGTGCCCGCGATGATGGGAATGCGCTTGGCAGCGTGTTCTACCGCCACCTGAATCAACATTTCGTGTTCCGCCACATCGACCGTGGGCGACTCACCTGTGGTGCCGACCACAACAATACCATCTGTTTTTTGCGTGATGTGAAAATCAATCAGTGCGCGAAACGCGGCTAAATCTAAACTGCCGTCTTCGTGCATGGGGGTGATGACTGCGACGATGCTGCCTGTAATCA
>JANONT010000005.1:0-2598 GCA_031420955.1 Candidatus Nitrotoga sp.
GCGTAGGTTTATTCCAGAATATTTGTTGCCGAAGTGAAATGTGTTGATGCTGGATACATTGCATTATTCCAACGCTGATTTATTCAGCACTCAAGCTTGCTCCCTCACCCTCGCTACGCTCTCCCTCCGGGAGAAGGGTTGGGATGAGGGAGCAAGATTGAGAGACACGTAAATTAGAATTGGAATAAAACCTGCCCCTACGGCATATCCCAAAATTTAAACGGATCAGCCTTGCCCTAATTCTTTTTCAAATTCGCGGCGCGCTCAGGCGAAACTAAATATTGCGTAAGCGCAACTCGGTTAGCGTGGAAACTCGCGGCCATCTGCTGCACATAAATCTGAGCATCCATCTGTAATTCAGTGGGGCTGAGCGATAAAGCATCTTGGCATGTTTGCGCTAAATGGTCCGCACCCACGTTACCGGCCAGGTCTTTGAGGGTGTGCATGTGTTCCCGAAAAGCCATGTGTTGATCGCTGCCCAGCAGGGCTTGCATGGATGCCAACGTGGCTTCGCCGCTCGCGATGTATTCGCGGATCAACATGCCCACGAAATCGTTGCCTGCCCCCAGTATCTCTAAGCGATCCAACGTTGCATGGTTTAACGCATTTGGGTTTAATAAAGCTGAAGTATTCCCTCCCTCTGCAAGGGGGAGGAGGGTGGGGGTGAAAGTGGGCGTGGGGGTGGAAACACGCTCTTCCCGCTGCGTTACCGCCATCTCCACCTTACCCCTTGCAGTCGGAATAGCTAGCTGTGTCACCACATCTAAGACCGCAGAGGCATCGACCGGCTTGGTTAAAAAAGCATCTACGGCGGCTTCTTCCGCTTCACGCTTGGCCTCAGGCGTGATGTTGGCGGTTAAAATAACAAAGGGTATAGGCGGGCTGTGCAGGTGCATGGCGCGGTACGCTTTAATCGTATCCAGCCCGCCCAAGGTGGGCATTTGCATGTCCAATATGGCGAGGGAATATTGGTTTTTTTCCAGCAAATCTAATGCAATATCGCCATCTTCTGCCACATCGACGCTGTGCCCAGCTCGCTCTAAAATTTTGGTCATAATGCGCCGATTGATCGCGTTATCATCGGCAACCAAAACATGCAGCCCGCTGGGTACGATGATGCGGGCGGGGATGGCCGAGGCATCTTGAATGGCTGGGGCGTCTTGAATGTTTGGGGTGTCTTGAATATTTGATTCTGAATTATTGGGTGATGTGTTGCTGGAGTGATTGGAGTGGGGCTGCTCTTCGACCAATGCCCCAGAGTTTAGTGACACAGCGTCCAGTGACACAGAGTCTAATGCCTCAGCCAAGTTCGCGCACTTTTCAAAAGGCAGTTCAAACCAAAATGTGCTGCCCTTGCCTAACTCGCTTTGCAGGCCAATTTGCCCGCCCATAAATTGCACCAGTTGTTTGGAAATGGTCGTGCCCAAGCCTGTGCCGCCATATTTTCGGCTGATGCTGGAGTTGGCTTGGGTGAAGCTTTCAAAAATGGTTTGTTGTGCATTTTGTGCGATGCCGATGCCAGTATCGATAACTTCAAAGCGCAGCAGGGTACGGGTCTCGTTTTGCTGCATCGTTTGGACGCGTAACTCCACCTGGCCTTGTGCGGTAAATTTGAGGGCATTGGCGATCAAATTGATGATGACCTGTTGCAGGTGTTGCGAGTTGCCGCGCAAAAGGGGGTGGGTATCAGGTGATAAATTAACGATCAAACGCAGCCCTTTTTTTTCGGCCAGCGGGTAAAACATCTTGGCGGTGCTGTGAATTAAACGGTGTAAATCAAAATCAATCATCTCGGCGGTGAGCTTGCCGCTTTCTATTTTTGCAAGATCCAACACCTCGTTAATAAGGTTCAGCAGCAGCGTCGCCGAGTCGCGCATCATGCTGGCCAGCTCTTTTTGCTCATTATTGAGCCGCGTATCCAGCACTAAATCCCCCGCGCCGATAATGCCGTTCAGCGGGGTACGCATTTCATGACTCATGGTTGCGAGAAACTGGCTCTTGGCGGCATTGGCTTGCTCCGCGCGTGCGATGGCTTGGTTCAAACGTTGCACGAGGCGTATGAGATACAGCGGTACAAATATTAAAGTGAGGAGCAAGCCAAAAGAAAGTGGTAGGTGTGAATGCCAGTAAGGATTAAATAGCATTACAGTAGTGAACCCTGCGATACATAGTGTTTGTGTAATAACTATAGAGCGGACAGTGTATCGAACGCCATTTCCTACAACCTGCCAAAGGTAAAGCCCAAATAGAAGTGCACCTTCTTCCCCAGTGACAAGCATGCAAATAGTCACAATACTTGCATCTGCAAACATGGCAAGCAAGTGACGCTTAGCTGAAAATTGCGGTTTGAAATAAGTTGAGATTGCTATGGGGAAGGAAAAGAATAAGAGATAAGCTACTGCCGCAATAAAGAAGTTTGGGACTTCTAAATTTTCAGTGGAATTCAGAGGGAGGGTAAAAGAGAATCCCACTATCGCACCGAGCATGAGTGTAATTCTTATCAACGCCTGCTCATGCTCATTGCCCTTGGCTTTCGCCTGCCGCAAAAAATTTATCAAACCTTTAACGATCATGATCTTTGCACCTTTTGTTTGTGCT
>JANONT010000006.1:0-1571 GCA_031420955.1 Candidatus Nitrotoga sp.
ATGCTTTCGTTTGAAAGCGTTTCGCCTGCCAGCACCATTTTAAGGCCATTGTAATCTGGCGGGTTGTGGCTACCCGTGACCATAACACCACAATTATTATTTAAATGAAACGCCGCAAAATACACCATCGGCGTGGCGACGCGACCTACATCAACAATGTTGATGCCACTTTGCTGAATGCCGCGCGCCAGTGCCTGTGTAAATTCAACGCCGGACAAGCGACCATCCCGCCCAATGGCGATTGTGTGCTGGCCGCGTGCTATTGCTTCCGAACCGATGGCATGACCAATAGCTTGAACAATTTCAGCAGTGAGTGAATGCCCCACGATGCCGCGAATGTCGTAGGCTTTGAAAATTTCTTTAGGGAGGTTGGGCAAGGGATTTATATTTTACGTTAGCTATGTTACTCGGTGTTTTGCTGGGCTTTATGCCACAGCAAGGTTGGTGAATATCTTTAGAGGCTCTCAAAAAATTCAAATACCAAGCCAGATAAGGCGCGAGCAAAAAATGGTGACGACGCATATGTTTGATATGTTAGGAACTATTTTTTTCAAGCAACACAGTATGGCGACGGGAGTTGGATTTTTAGTGATGTCCTTTGGGCAATTCCCCTTTGAACTTATACAGTGTGCCGCAATACGGGCAACGCGCTTCGCTAAGCTTGGCCGCCGGAATAGCCACTCTTGGGTGACCGTTCCATAAAGTCATGCTGGGCATGGGGCAATATAGGGGCAGGTCTGCTGCTGTTACTTCAATGATGGTTTCAGGGACGGCGGTCGGTGCGTTGGGTGTGGATTGCATGATCATTTTTCCCTTAGTGTGCGATAAATTCCAGTGTGCAAATCAATAAACTCAGGCGTGTGCCCAATTAAATATGCGTTAACCAGTGTGCGTACTTTGTGTTTTTACCACTGACGCATTCAAAAAATAATGTCTGTAATTTTTCTGTAATCGGTCCGCGTCCGCCATTGCCGATGGTGCGATTATCCAGCTCGCGTATGGGCGTGACTTCTGCTGCCGTGCCGGTAAAAAATGCTTCGTCCGCGCCATATATTTCATCACGGGTCATGCGTTTTTGCAGCACTTCCAAGCCTAAATCTTGCGCCAAACACAAGATGGTATCGCGGGTAATCCCTTCCAAGCATGAAGCTAAATCCGGCGTATACAGCTTGCCTTTTTTGACGATGAAAATATTCTCGCCCGCACCCTCGGCCCCAGAGCCTTCGGTGGCCAGCAACAAGGCTTCGTCGTAACCATCATGCAAGGCTTCGGTATTCGCCAAAATAGAGTTGACGTAGTGACCAGAGCCTTTGGCGCGTACCATGGTGGCGTTAACATGATGGCGGGTAAAGGAAGATGTCTTGACGCGAATGCCGCGATTGAGTCCATCATCGCCCAGATACGCACCCCACGCCCAAGCTGCAATGGCGATATGCACGCCCGCACCTTTGGGGGAGATGCCCATTTTTTCCGAGCCGTAAAAAACAATCGGGCGCAGATAGGCGGATTCTAGTTTGTTTTGTTGCACCACTTCGCATTGCGCTTGCATGATCGTCTCTTGGTCATATGGC
>JANONT010000007.1:0-1873 GCA_031420955.1 Candidatus Nitrotoga sp.
GATCAAATCATCCAAGCCATCGCCATTTACATCGCCCGCGCTGCTCACCGAAACGCCCGCGTTATCATTCGCTGCCGCGCCGCGAATTTGGAATCCAGTCCCCTCTCTAAGGCTATCCAGCGCGATACTTGAAGCAAAACCGCCCGCCTTGCCGAACAACACATACGCCACGCCCGCATTTGTACCCGTTGCATCCTGCTGATGCGCGCCGATAATTAAATCGGCAAAACCATCACCATTGACATCACCCGCGTTGCTGACTGAGAAGCCACTAAAGTCATTCGCTGCTACGCCCGTGAGCTTGAAACCCTTTAAGCTGTTCAGGCCATTCAGGTTAGCGAGCGAAAAATTATTAGCCCCCACGCTGGCCTGGCCAAACACCACATATGCCGCGCCCGCGTCAGGATTTGAGCTCACATTCACCCCGTACGCGCCAATAACTAAATCTGCGAACCCATCGCCATTGACATCCCCTGCGCTGCTAACCGAAAAGCCGCTATAGTCATTTGCTACACTGCCTCCAGATAACTTGAAGCCATTAGCAGCAACCAGGTTAGTCAGATTAAAATTGACAAGGCCAGTAGCTTTCCCAAACACGACATAGGATGCACCAGAACTACTAGTAGTGGCATCCGCCCCATACGCCCCAATAATAAAATCTGCTAGGCCATCGCCATTTACATCGCCTGCATCACTCACTGAACGGCCACTGAGATCAAAAGCTGCGCCGCCAGAAATTTTGAAGCCGCTGGTTGAGGTCGTATCAAACGAATTAAGGTTAATATCCGCACCCACCACCGCGCCACCAAACACCACATAAGATGCACCAGCATTATCTCCAGGACTATTCGCCGCAAACGCGCCAATCATGAAATCATCAAAACCATCGCCGTTCACATCGCCCACATTACTCACCGAGTGACCACTGAAATCATTTGCTGCCCCACCCGATAACTGAAATCCATTCGAGCCATTGAGTGTGCCGAGATTAATCGTGTTAGCAGCGAAAGATACTGTTGTACCCACCAAACCAGCAAAGGCATTCCCTGCTAGATCGGCAATAACCCCTGGGGTGATCGTTACATTGTAATTTTGGCCCAAAGTCAACGCGTTGGCAGGTTGTAAGCTAATCGTGACTGTGTTACCGCTAAAGGTAGCTGTGTTGCCGTTATTACCGCCATTAATAGCAATGCTGCGTGTGTCATTTGAGTCGAGTTGATTAACAATAACAATATTGCCCGTCCCCGCCTGCACGTTTTCGCTAAACGTCAGCACAATTTTACTGACGGTCTCCACACCCAAAGCGAGGCTTGCTTGGGTACTTGCGAGCAGCATAGGCGGCGTATCCACTGTCGGAGGCGGCGTGCCCCCCGCAGGGGTCCCGCCACCGCCACCGCCGCCCGCTGCGGCCAAGCCTAATACCGCCACGCCGGCCAGCGCGCTGGTCAGCACGGTGTTGTCGCCCGAAAATAATCCGCCCATGCCAGAACCTGATCCCGCACTGCCCTCTGCCTCTAACACGGCTGCGCCCGCATCATCAACAGCACTACCGCCGCCCGCCACAGGATCGCTTTCTAGCGCGCTGTCGGTTGCATCTGCGGGGATCACATCGGGGATGATTAAATCAGTGTCTGTTTGCGCCAGCAGCAGAGGGTTGTTGTTTTCTGCTGGGTCGTGTTGAATCGCCTCGTCTGCATCAAGCTGCCGTTTTTTCTTGTCGATGTTGGCAGCGCGAGCTGGGCGCGCAGCAGCAGGCAGCTTGCCATGCGGCATGTCGATGGAGATTGCCGTATCAACAACGGCTAAAGGAGCCAACGTTTTAATGAGATTCATTTATTCACCCGTAAGCGTGGTGGAATTGCGATGGCGCAAA
>JANONT010000008.1:0-19093 GCA_031420955.1 Candidatus Nitrotoga sp.
GAAATGGTCATGCCCGGCGACAACGTCTCGGTCACCGTCAACCTGATTGCCCCGGTCGCGATGGAAGAAGGTCTGCGCTTTGCGATCCGCGAAGGCGGCCGCACGGTGGGTGCGGGTGTGGTGGCAAAGGTGCTTGAGTAAAGGAGTGAGAAGGGTAAAGAGAGAAGATGGAAGGGTTTGCCCTTCTCCTTTTTCTCTTTTTCCTTGCCAGTTTTAGGCCAGTAGCTCAATTGGTAGAGTATCGGTCTCCAAAACCGAGGGTTGGGGGTTCGAAACCCTCCTGGCCTGCCAGTTAAATTTCAGTATGATAGGTGTGCATGACAGATAAAATTAAGTTGGGCATCGCGTTCTTGCTGGTTGTTGCGGGAATTGTTGGGTTTTATTTTTTGCGCGAACAAGCCGCAGTCGTTCGGCTCGCCTCAATATTGGCGGGCATGGCTGCTGCGGCTGGGTTGATTTGGACGACCGATACGGGCAAGAGATTTGTTGGTTTCGGGGGCGAAGCTGTCGCCGAAGCCAAGCGAGTGGTGTGGCCCACACGTAAAGAGACTATACAGACCACGGGCATGGTGTTGATATTTGCTGTGGTTATGGCGTTGTTCTTGTGGGGGGTGGATGCTCTTTTATTGATGGCGGTTAACAGTTTGATGGGACGGGGTGGATGATGGCCAAGCGCTGGTATGTTGTTCATACGTATTCCCAGTTTGAGAAAAACGTGCAGCGTGCGTTGCCGGAGCGCATTCACCGTGCGGGCTTGGATGACCAGTTTGGTCAGATACTCGTGCCGGTAGAGGCGGTGGTAGAGCTAAAACAAGGTCAAAAAAGTGTCAGCGAGCGAAAATTTTTCCCTGGTTATGTGCTGGTGGAAATGGAGTTGACGGACGAGAGCTGGCACCTGGTTAAAAGCACGCCTAAGGTGACCGGCTTTTTGGGTGGTTCAGCCATGAAGCCTACGCCGATTAGCGAAAAAGAAGTGCAAGAAATTATGCAGCAAATGCAGGTTGGGGTAGAAAAGCCTAGGCCTAAAGTGTTATTTGAGGTGGGTGAGGGCGTGCGTGTTAAAGAGGGGCCTTTTACTGACTTTCATGGCATGGTTGAAGGGGTGAATTATGACAAAAACAAGTTGCGCGTGGCGGTAACGATTTTTGGTCGTTCCACGCCTGTGGAGCTTGATTTTGGGCAGGTAGAAAAAGTTTAGGCGGGAAGGGCGCGAGGAGGAAGGCGAGGAGGTGTGGTTTTACCTTGTGCCTCTCTCTTTGCTCCCCTCCCTGTATTGACGGGGAGCGTATCGAAGTAATAGCGATATGCGTTTAACCCACTGAAAAGGAGTAGTAACGTGGCAAAGAAGATTATTGGTTTTATCAAGTTGCAAGTCCCCGCCGGCAAGGCAAACCCTAGCCCGCCCATAGGCCCAGCACTGGGTCAGCGCGGTCTAAACATCATGGAATTCTGCAAGGCATTTAACGCGCAAACGCAGGGCATGGAGCCTGGCCTGCCGATTCCGGTGGTCATCACGGCTTTCGCGGACAAGAGTTTCACTTTTATCATGAAAACTCCGCCGGCCTCCATTTTGATTAAAAAGGCGGCGGGTGTACAAAAGGGTAGCCCCAAGCCGCATACCGACAAAGTTGGCAAGCTGTCGCGTAAGCAATTAGAAGAAATTGCAACGACAAAAATGCCAGATCTGACGGCTTCCGATATGGACGCGGCGGTACGCATCATTGCAGGCAGTGCCCGCAGCATGGGCATCACCGTAGAAGGGGTGGTATAAAAATGGCACATATTTCTAAGCGCTATAAGGCAATTGCTGCCAAAGTGGATCGTAATAAGCTTTATGCGATTGACGAGGCATTGAATTTGGTTAAGGAAAACGCAAAGGCCAAATTTGATGAATCTATCGACATCGCCATTAATCTGGGCATAGACGCACGTAAATCCGATCAGCTCGTTCGTGGCGCAGTAGTGTTGCCCAAGGGTACGGGTAAGGTTGTGCGCGTAGCCGTTTTTGCGCAAGGTGCAAAAGCTGAAGAAGCTAAAGCGGCAGGCGCAGATGTGGTTGGTTTTGAAGATCTCGCCGAAAGCATTAAGGCGGGAAAGATGGATTTTGATGTGGTGATCGCCTCGCCTGATGCAATGCGGATAGTCGGTCAGCTTGGCCAAATTCTAGGCCCACGCGGGTTGATGCCGAATCCAAAGGTCGGCACAGTTTCTGCTGATGTGGCGGGTGCGGTGCGTAACGCCAAGGCAGGACAGGTGCAATATCGTACCGACAAAAACGGTATTGTTCAGTGCACCATTGGTCGCGCCTCGTTTGCTTCCGAAGCCTTGAAAGAAAATATGCTGGCTTTGGTTGAAGCGTTAAACAAAGCTAGACCCGCTGCCGCCAAAGGGGTTTACCTGAAAAAGGTGTCCCTCTCTAGCACGATGGGTGTCGGCGTTCGCGTTGAGCAGGCCAGTCTCGCAGGATAATTGAGCATTAAGGCTGTCGAATACGACGGCTGTTAAAAGAACTTTGTAGGCCATTGGTATTCTTGTTGAAGATGTTTTTCGGACATTGCTGGTGGATTGTCAAAGACCGTAGGGGTCAATATTGAAGCGGGGCGCGTCCTTGGCATTACTTCAGTGGCGACTTAATTGCAGGGTTAGATTGGGCAAATTCATTACCTAAATTTAACTCGTCGCCCCACGCAGATGGTGTGCCCGCAAGCAAGTTGGATAGTGCCCAAGGACATGGTTATTAACAACGGAATATCAAGGCGCTGCCTATATTCTGGTAAATCGAAGGGAAAAACATTGGCTCTTAATTTGCAACAAAAGCAAGCGGTCGTTGCCGAGGTAAGTGCCCAAGTGGCGCAAGCCCAGGCGATAGTCTTGTCTGAGTATCGCGGTATCAAAGTAAGCGACATTACCAAGCTGCGTAGCCATGCACGTCAAGCCGGGGTGTATTGCCATGTATTGAAAAATACATTGGCGCGCCGCGCAGTGCAGGGTACGCCATTTGAGGCCTTGGCAGAAAAAATGGCGGGGCCGCTGATGTACACCATCAGCGCGGATCCCGTTGCTGCTGCCAAAGTGGTGCACGACTTCGCGAAAACGAATGACAAGCTGGTCATTAAGGCGGGTGCAATGTCTGGCACGATGATGTCGGCGGCAGAGGTGGTTGTTCTGGCTTCTATCCCGAGCCGTAATGAGCTTATCGCACGCTTGATGGCTACCATGAACGCGACTACCAGCAAGTTTGTACGTACGCTTGCCGCAATTCACGATAAGAAGGAAGCCGAATCGGCTGCCGCTTAACAACACTTAACCTCACACACAAAATTTAGGAGATTCACAATGGCTGTTAACAAAGCTGACATACTGGACGCAATTGCACAAATGACCGTGTTGGAGCTGTCTGCATTGATCAAAGAAATGGAAGAGAAATTTGGCGTATCCGCTGCTGCAGTTGCTGTTGCCGCTCCAGCCGGAGGCGGTGCTGCCGCTGCTGCTGTAGAACAAACCGAATTTACGGTTGTGCTAACGGGTGCAGGTGCTAGCAAAGTAGGCGTAATTAAAGTGGTTCGTGCAATCACCGGTTTGGGCTTGAAAGAAGCAAAGGATCTGGTAGATGGCGCGCCTAAGAATGTTAAAGAAGGCGTAAACAAAGCGGATGCTGACAGCATTGTTAAGCAACTGGTAGAAGCTGGCGCAACTGCTGAAATCAAGTAATTTTTGAGTATGCGAAAAGGCTGACGGATGCCCGCCAGCCTTTTTGTGTTTGAAAAAATTTATTGGTAGATTTAGAAATTCGCAAATTTAGAAATTCAAGGGGGGGTCTCTAAAAGTCCAAATGCCTAAGCCAGACAAGGCGCTAACAAAAGTAATTGCGATGCATGTGTTTGATGTGTAACGCAACTTTTTGTAAGCAACACCGTATGGCGGCGGAAGTTGGGTTTTTAGAGGCTTCCTTAAAGAGCCAAGCGCGTGCAAACGTTTATTGGTCTCTTGCATCAAAGCTGCGCGACCCATTGCTGTTTCAGCGCACATGGAGTAAGCCCCCTTTCCCTCGGTCATGGAGATAACATGAGTTATTCTTTTACAGAAAAAAAACGTATTCGTAAAAGCTTTGCGAAGCGTGTTGGTGCTTTACCGATACCTTTCTTGCTATCCGCCCAATTAGAATCCTACAGTGATTTTTTGCAAGCAGGCATTGCGCCTGAGCAGAGAGTTGTTGATGGCTTGCAGGCGGCTTTCAGCTCAATCTTTCCGATTGAAAGCCACAACAAATATGCGCGCCTAGATTTTGTAAGCTACAACTTGGGCATCCCGCCGTTTGATGTAAAAGAATGTCGCCAGCGCGGCCTGACCTACGCCTCAGCATTGCGTGCCCGGGTACGCTTGACGCTGTTCGACAAAGAGTCTTCTAAGCCGACCGTGGTAAAAGAAGTGAAAGAACAAGAAGTGTATATGGGCGAAATTCCGCTTATGACACATACCGGTTCATTCGTGATTAATGGTACTGAGCGCGTAATTGTGTCGCAGTTACATCGCTCGCCAGGCGTGTTTTTTGAGCATGACCGTGGCAAAACACATAGCTCCGGCAAGCTGTTATTTTCGGCGCGGATTATTCCTTATCGCGGCTCTTGGCTGGATTTTGAATTCGATGCCAAGGATCTCGTTTACTTCCGCATCGACCGTCGGCGCAAAATGCCGGTCACAATTCTGCTGAAATCATTGGGCTACACACCCGAACAAATTCTTGCCGCATTTTTTGAATTTGACACCTTTCATCTGGGTAAAAAAGGCATTCAATTTGAGGTTGTGCCAGAGCGTTTGCGTGGCGAAATGGCGCGCTTTGATATTGCCGACAAAAGCGGCAAAGTAATCGTAGCCAGTGGCAAGCGCATTACCGTGCGCCACATCCGCGAAATGCACGAAGCCGGCATAGATAAATTGACTGTAGGCGAAGATTTCCTGCAAGAGCGCGTGTTGGCACACAATGTTGTGGATAAGGAAAGCGGCGAAATTATCGCCAATGCCAATGACGAAATCACAGAAACCTTGCTGGCTAAATTGATTGCCGCTGGAGAAAAGAAAATCCACACGTTGTATACCAACGATCTGGATCATGGGAATTTCATTTCGCAATCGCTGCGTATAGATGAAACGACTGACCAGTGGACAGCGCGCGTGGCGATCTACCGTATGATTCGTCCCGGTGAGCCACCGACAGAAGATGCGGTAGAAAATTTATTTAATGGCCTGTTCTTTTCCGAAGAGCGCTACAACCTGTCTGCCGTTGGCCGCATGAAATTTAATCGCCGCATCGGCGTGGATGAGTTGACTGGCGCGATGACCTTGTCTAACGAAGACATTGTCGCGGTCATTAAAATATTGGTCGAGCTGCGTAACGGGCGTGGCGAAATAGATGACATCGATCATCTGGGGAACCGTCGCGTGCGCGCCGTGGGCGAGTTGGCTGAAAATCAATTTCGCGCAGGACTGGCACGGGTTGAGCGCGCCGTCAAAGAACGTCTCGGCCAGGCCGAAACCGATAATTTAATGCCGCATGATTTAATTAACGCCAAGCCGATTTCTGCAGCGGTCAAAGAATTTTTTGGCTCCAGCCAGCTGTCGCAATTTATGGATCAGACCAACCCCTTGTCGGAAGTCACGCACAAGCGTCGTATTTCCGCGCTAGGCCCTGGTGGTCTAACCCGCGAGCGTGCAGGCTTTGAAGTGCGCGACGTGCACCCCACACACTACGGTCGTTTGTGTCCGATTGAAACACCAGAAGGCCCGAACATCGGTTTGATTAACTCATTGGCGTTATATTCGCGTATTAACCCGTACGGTTTTATCGAAACCCCTTATCGCCAAGTTATAAAAGCGCGGGCGACCGATGAAGTTGAATATTTGTCAGCTATAGAAGAAGGCAAATTTACCATCGCGCAAGCGAATGCTGAGTTGGATAACAAAGGACGATTTGTAAATGACGTGATTTCCTCACGTCAGCACAATGAATTCGTATTGGCCGCGCCGGATAAAATTGAATACATGGACGTAGCACCCGCACAGGTGGTATCTGTGGCGGCGGCGTTAATCCCGTTCCTTGAGCACGACGATGCAAACCGTGCGTTGATGGGTGCCAACATGCAACGCCAAGCGGTGCCGTGTTTGCGCGCCGAAAAGGCATTGGTAGGAACAGGTATTGAGCGCACCGTGGCCATAGACTCTGGCACTGCCGTGCAAGCGTGGCGTGGCGGGCGTGTTGATTACGTGGACGCGGGGCGTATCGTGGTGCGTGTTAACGATGATGAAACCACTGCAGGCGAAGTCGGTGTAGATATTTACAATCTGACCAAATATACCCGCTCCAATCAAAACACCAACATCAATCAGCGTCCGCTGGTGAAAATTGGCGATTTGATTGCGCGTGGTGACGTGATTGCTGATGGCGCGTCGACCGACATGGGCGAGTTAGCTTTGGGGCAAAACATGCTCGTGGCATTTATGCCGTGGAACGGCTACAACTACGAAGATTCCATATTGATATCCGAGCGCGTAGTGGCCGAAGATCGCTTTACCTCTATTCATATTGAGGAGTTAACTGTAGTCGCTCGTGACACCAAGTTGGGGGCAGAAGAAATCACCCGCGACATTCCTAATTTGTCCGAAGGGCAAATGGCGCGTCTAGATGAGTGTGGCATCGTGCATATCGGCGCAGATGTGGGCGTAGGCGACGTGCTGGTGGGTAAAGTAACGCCCAAAGGTGAAACGCAACTTACGCCGGAAGAAAAATTGTTGCGCGCCATTTTTGGTGAAAAAGCATCCGACGTAAAAGACACCAGCTTGCGTGTGCCAGCGGGTATTTCTGGCACGGTGATCGACGTGCAAGTTTTCACACGCGAAGGCTTGCAGCGCGATGCGCGCGCGCAGCAAATTATCGACGACGAGTTAAAGCGGTACAAAAAAGATTTGGCCGACCAAATGCGTATCGTGGAAGAGGACGTGTTTGCCCGCTTGGGTAAATTCCTGTTGGGCAAAGTAGCCAACGGCGGCCCTAAGAAGCTGGCCAAAGGCAGCAAGCTGACCAAAGATTATTTGTCTAGCATTGAGCATCATCACTGGTTCGACATTCGTCTGTCCAACGATGATGGAGCACTGCAATTAGAGCAAGTCAAAGATGGCCTCGCGCAAAAACGCGCCGAGTTTGATGCCGCTTTTGAAATGAAAAAACGCAAATTAACGCAAGGCGATGAGCTGCAAGCTGGCGTGCAAAAAATGGTGAAAGTGTATGTGGCGGTAAAACGTCGCTTACAGCCCGGCGACAAAATGGCGGGTCGTCACGGTAACAAAGGCGTGGTGTCGCGCATCGTGCCAGTAGAGGATATGCCGTACATGGCCGATGGCACACCGGTTGATATTGTGCTGAATCCTTTGGGCGTACCTTCGCGTATGAACGTCGGGCAAATTTTGGAAACGCATCTGGGTTGGGCGGCTAAAGGCTTGGGACATAAAATTACCAAAATGCTGGAAGCTAACACCAAGATCGAAAAAGTTCGCACCTTCCTCGGCAAGATTTATAGCGGCGACCAAGCCGCCGAGCTGTCTAAATTCTCTGACGATGAAGTGGTTGAGCTGTGCCGTAATCTACGGGGTGGCGTGCCTTTCGCCACCCCCGTGTTTGACGGCGCGCACGAAGATGAAATCCGCGACATGCTGGAGTTAGCTGATCTGCCACGCTCCGGGCAAATCACTTTGCATGACGGGCATACCGGTAACGCGTTTGATCGCCCAGTTACAGTCGGTTACATGCACGTACTCAAGCTGCATCACTTGGTGGATGACAAGATGCATGCACGTTCGACCGGCCCCTACAGCTTGGTTACGCAGCAACCGTTGGGCGGTAAAGCGCAGTTTGGTGGACAGCGTTTTGGTGAGATGGAGGTATGGGCGTTGGAGGCATACGGCGCGGCATACACCTTGCAGGAAATGCTGACCGTTAAGTCTGATGACGTGGCCGGACGCACCAAGGTCTATGAAAACATTGTCAAGGGCGACCACAAAATTGAAGCCGGAATGCCAGAATCGTTCAATGTTTTGACCAAGGAAATTCGCTCGCTCAGCTTGGACATAGATTTGGTTCGGCACTAAGAAGCAGGAAAGTGGGATCGAGGAGCAGGGATTGAGCTAAACCTGTTTTTCAAACCATAGTTCTCGATCCTTAATCCTCTATCCTAATAAGGAGACATACATGAAAGCATTGCTAGACTTATTTAAGCAAGTTACACAAAAAGAAGAATTTGACGGGATTCAAATTGGCCTCGCCTCGCCTGAGAAAATTCGCTCATGGTCGTATGGTGAAGTTAAAAAGCCTGAGACCATCAACTATCGTACTTTCAAGCCTGAACGCGATGGCCTGTTTTGCGCCAAAGTTTTTGGCCCGATCAAGGATTATGAATGTCTATGCGGCAAGTACAAACGCTTAAAACATCGCGGCGTAATTTGTGAAAAATGCGGCGTGGAAGTCACGCTGTCCAAAGTGCGTCGCGAGCGCATGGCACACATTGAGTTGGCCAGCCCCGTTGCCCATATTTGGTTTTTGAAATCGCTGCCCTCGCGCCTAGGGATGGTGTTGGACATGACTTTGCGCGATATCGAGCGCGTACTTTATTTTGAAGCCTTTGTGGTTACCGAGCCAGGTATGACTCCGCTTGAGCGTGGACAATTGCTGTCCGAAGATGACTACATCGCCAAGCTAGAAGAATATGGCGACGAGTTCTCTGCCGTCATGGGTGCGGAAGGCGTGCGCTCCTTGCTGCGCTCTTTGGATGTACCTGCTGAAGTCGAAAAATTGCGTGCCGAACTGGAGGCAACGGGTTCCGAAACTAAGATCAAAAAATATGCAAAACGCCTTAAAATATTAGAGGCATTTTTGACCTCGGGCATCAAGCCGGAGTGGATGATTATGACGGTGCTGCCTGTGTTGCCGCCCGACTTGCGTCCTTTGGTACCATTGGATGGCGGGCGTTTTGCCACCTCAGATTTGAACGATTTATATCGCCGCGTAATTAACCGCAACAATCGTTTGAAGCGGTTGCTCGAATTAAAAGCACCCGAAATCATTGTCCGCAACGAAAAACGTATGTTGCAAGAATCGGTTGATTCCTTGCTCGACAACGGTAGGCGCGGCAAAGCCATGACCGGCGCAAACAAGCGTCCGTTGAAGTCATTGGCTGACATGATTAAAGGCAAGGGTGGTCGCTTCCGTCAAAACTTGCTGGGTAAGCGCGTCGATTATTCTGGTCGTTCGGTTATTGTGGTTGGCCCGCAACTTAAGCTGCATCAATGCGGTTTGCCCAAGAAAATGGCCTTGGAATTATTCAAGCCATTTATTTTCCACAAGCTGGAAATTTTAGGATTAGCCACTACCATTAAAGCGGGCAAAAAAATGGTCGAGGCTGAGGAGCCAGTGGTTTGGGATATTCTCGAAGACGTAATTCGCGAGCATCCGGTGTTGCTGAATCGTGCCCCAACCCTGCATCGTTTAGGCATTCAAGCGTTTGAACCGATTCTGATTGAAGGCAAGGCAATTCAGTTACATCCGCTGGTTTGTACCGCATTTAACGCCGACTTTGACGGTGACCAAATGGCGGTGCACGTACCCCTGTCGCTTGAAGCGCAGATGGAATGTCGCACACTAATGCTGGCCTCCAACAACGTGCTGTCGCCCGCTAATGGCGAACCAATTATCGTTCCATCGCAAGATATCGTATTGGGTCTGTACTATATGACTCGCGAGAAAATGGGCGCATTAGGCGAGGGCGCAATGTTTGCCGACGTGTCGGAAGTGTTGCGTGCATATCAGTCTGGACAAGCAGATTTGCAGGCCAAAGTGGTGGTGCGGATCAAAGAAATGATTCGTGACGAAAACGGCGCGAGTACTGAAAAATATACGCGTTACGAAACGACGATAGGGCGTGCCATTCTTTCAGAAATATTGCCCAATAGCTTGCCATTTAGCTTGGTCAACAAGGCACTCAAGAAAAAAGAAATATCACGTTTGATTAATACCAGCTTCCGCATTTGTGGTTTGCGCGACACTGTAATTATGGCCGACAGACTGATGTCGACCGGATTTACCTACGCCACGCGTGCAGGAATCTCCATTTGCCTAGACGATATGTTGGTGCCACCGCAGAAAAATGAACTCATCAATACTGCCGAAAAAGAAGTGCGTGAAATTGATCTGCAATACACATCTGGTTTGGTTACCCAAGGTGAACGTTATAACAAAGTGGTCGACATCTGGGGCCGCACGGGTGATCTCGTGGCCAAGGCCATGATGGATCAATTGGGTAGCGAGCCCGTTGTGGATCGTATTACCGGTATCGCGCTTACGGATAAAAAAGGCAAGCCCGTGATGCAAGAATCGTTTAACGCGATTTACATGATGGCCGACTCTGGCGCACGCGGCTCGGCAGCACAGATTCGCCAATTGGCGGGAATGCGCGGATTGATGGCGAAGCCGGATGGTTCGATTATTGAAACTCCGATCACCGCAAATTTCCGCGAAGGTCTGAACATGTTGCAGTACTTTATTTCCACGCACGGTGCGCGTAAGGGCTTGGCAGATACGGCATTGAAGACAGCTAACTCTGGTTATTTGACCCGCCGTTTGGTGGACGTAACGCAAGACTTGGTGGTGACCGAGGATGATTGCAAAACAAGCAATGGAGCCGCGCTCAAGGCCTTGGTCGAAGGCGGTGAGGTAATTGAGTCTTTGCGCGAACGCATATTGGGTCGCGTATCCAACAAGGATATTGTTAATCCAGAAAATAGCGAGACGCTGTATGAGTCTGGCACACTGTTGAATGAGACCATGGTAGAAACCATAGAGGCATTGGGCATAGACGAGGTGAGCGTGCGTACCCCGTTAACCTGCGATACCCGTTATGGTTTGTGCGCGCAATGTTATGGTCGTGATTTGGGCCGTGGAGGCTTGGTTACTGTGGGTGAAGCGGTCGGTGTCATCGCCGCGCAATCCATCGGTGAACCGGGTACTCAGTTAACCATGCGTACCTTCCACATCGGCGGTGCAGCATCACGTACCGTGGTGGCCAGCCAAGTAGAAAGTAAATCTAATGGCGCGACTAAATACAGTGCCAATATGCGTACCGTTAACACCGCACGTGGTGAAGTTGTGGTGGTGGCGCGTAGCGGTGAGGTGATGGTGGTAGACGATCACGGACGTGAACGCGAACGTCATAAGGTACCTTACGGTGCAATGTTGACCGTGCGTGAAGGCAAGCCTGTGCGCGCGGGTGAAGTGCTGGCGACATGGGATCCGCATACCCGGCCAATCATTACTGAATACGCCGGACAAGCGCGTTTTGAAAACGTCGAAGAAGGTGTAACGGTCGCTAGACAAATTGACGAAGTAACCGGGCTGTCCACACTGGTCGTCATCGATCCAAAACGTGCAGGTACACAAGGCAAAGGCGCGCCGCGTCCGTTGGTGCGCTTGCTGGATGCAGCGGGTCAAGAAATCAAAATTGCTGGGACTGAGTTGCCGATTTCGGTTACGTTCCAAACCGGTTCTATCATTACCGTGGCGGATGGTCAGTCCGTTGGCGTGGGTGATGTGCTGGCGCGTATCCCGCAGGAGATCAGCAAGACGCGCGATATTACTGGGGGTTTGCCGCGTGTAGCGGAGCTGTTTGAAGCGCGTTCGCCAAAGAATGCTGGCATGTTGGCGGAAGTCACCGGCACGGCATCCTTCGGTAAAGATACCAAAGGCAAACAGCGTCTGGTGATTACCGATAGCGAAGGCATCGCGCATGAATTCCTCATCACCAAAGACAAGCACGTATTGGTGCACGATGGTCAGGTGGTCAATCAAGGCGAAATGATTGTGGATGGCCCGCGTGATCCGCATGATATTTTGCGACTGTTGGGAGTGCCAGAATTGGCGCGCTACATCACCGATGAAGTACAGGACGTGTATCGTTTGCAAGGCGTTAAAATCAGCGATAAACATATCGAAGTCATCGTGCGCCAGATGTTGCGTCGAGTTGCAATTAGTGATGAAGGCGATACCGACTTTATTCTGAAAGAGCAAGTTGAGCGCGCCGAGTTGCTACGCGAGAATGAGCGTGTAGAAGCATTGGGCAAACGCCCAGCCACGTTTATCCCAATGCTGCTGGGGATTACTAAAGCGTCCCTCTCAACGGACTCATTCATCTCGGCGGCCTCGTTCCAGGAGACCACGCGCGT
The DNA here is from genome assembly GCA_031420955.1 of Candidatus Nitrotoga sp. Classification (GTDB taxonomy): domain Bacteria; phylum Pseudomonadota; class Gammaproteobacteria; order Burkholderiales; family Gallionellaceae; genus Nitrotoga. Next base: position 12,262 of record JANONT010000008.1, read on the forward strand.
GTTGACCGAAGCGGCCATCATGGGTAAGCGCGACGATTTGCGCGGACTGAAAGAAAACGTCATCGTTGGACGCTTGATTCCTGCAGGCACGGGGCTGGCTTTTCACGCAGCGCGTCGCAAACAGGCGTTGAGCAGAACAGCGGCAGGGAAGAGCGTGCAAATTGAGGAAGCTCAGGAAAGCGCGTAACGCAAAGCATGGGCTCTGCTTGGTTTGCGGCGCGCGTGCCTTGCAGAAAATAAGTGGCTAAGGGATAATTCCCGCACAGGTAATTATTGGCGGGATAACGCTTGGCTAGACACGGTTATTATTGATATAAAAAATGTAAGGGAAATGAAATGAAAACAGATATTCATCCAGGGTATGGCGAGATTGATGTGAGCTGTAGTTGCGGCAACAAATTTAAAACCAAATCAACAGTGGTCAAGCCGCTGCATGTGGAAGTTTGCTCGGAATGCCACCCGTTTTATACGGGCACACAGAAGATCGTGGACACGGCAGGGCGGATTGAAAAATTCAATCAAAAATACAGCAGACCAGGTACTAAAGCGGCAGCTTAATTATTTGCGTATGGCGTATTGAAATAACGAAAAAGGCAGCAGACGCTGCCTTTTTCGTTGCAGCTTAATTTTTGGTGAAGGATGTAGAGGCAGATTTTAAGGCTGTCTCCACATAAGGATGCTGAAGAAAATTGAGCCAATCCGTGTTTCTTTAGAGCGAATATGAGGAGGGTGTAATGCAAGCCTTGTTTATTTGTTTAGTGTTATTGCTGGTAGTTGGTTGTGCAAAAAATCCGGTGAGCGGAGGCAAAGATTTTGTGTTGCTTAGCGAGGCGCAAGAAATCAGTATCGGTCAGCGCGCAGACTTGGATATCCGCAAACAGTATCGCGTGTACACCTCTAAAACGCATGACTCAGCCAAGCTGCAAGAATACGTTAACCGCATCGGTCAAAAAATAGCGCGAGCTAGCCATCGCCCGCATTTGCAATTTCATTTTATCGTGTTAGATTCGCCGGAGATTAACGCCTTTGCCCTGCCTGGTGGCTATGTTTATGTCACTCGCGGCATTCTCGCGTATCTTAATTCGGAAGCCGAACTGGCCGCTGTGCTCGGCCATGAAATCGGCCACGTGACGGCGCGTCACGGCGTGCGGCAATCCAGTGCCGCGCAGGCGGGCAACATCGGCCTGACGATCGCGTCCATATTTGTGCCGCAGATCGGTTCGGGCGCGGGACAGGACTTAAGTAACGCGCTCAGCAATGCCTTGCTTTCCGGCTACGGGCGCGAGCATGAGTTAGAAGCAGATAGGTTGGGAGCAGAGTATTTAGCACGCACGGAATATGATCCGCAAGCGATGATTAAATTGATCGGCGTGCTTAAAAACCAAGAATTATTTGACGCGCAGCGCGCTAAAAGCGAGGGACGCGAAGCGCGGCGTTATCATGGGGTGTTCTCCTCACATCCCAACAACGATAGGCGTTTATACGAGGTGGTGGAAGAGTCTCGTCACCTGACCGTAGCTAATCCTAAAGAGGGGCGCGAAGAATATATGCAGTACATTGATGGTATGGTGTTCAATGAAAGCAGCGAGCAGGGGGTGCTGCGGAACAACCTATTTTTACATGGTGAGCTGGGCATTGCGGTGCAGTTCCCGGCGAGTTGGCGGATAGAAAATTCGCCGGATAAATTGATCGCGGTAAGCCCTCGCGTAGAGGCGATGCTACAGTTGGTCGTGGATACGCAGCACAAAGGGCAGCCCGCCGAGATTGCGCGGCAAATTACCCGATTTGATGCGCGCAACAGTCAATTAGAAACGCAGCCTATCAACCAACTTCCGACAGCGATAGTCACCCAGCCGCTCGCGGTTACGGCGGTAATCCAGTTAGATAAAAAAAATTATGTGATTGCGGGTCAAACTAAAACGCCGCAAATGTTCGCGGCGCATAGCACCGACATGCTTAAAACCATCAAAAGTTTTCATGTCATCACCGCGCAAGAGCGGGCATTAGCTAAACCGGTGACACTTAAAATAATCACCACCAAAGTGGGCGATAATTATTCCAAAATCGCGCAAAATTCTCCGCTGGGTAATCAGGCCGAAGGCTATCTGCGGCTGATTAACGCCCATTTTCCACAGGGTGAACCCGCGCCTGGGCAACAAATAAAAGTGGTGCATTAAGCCCCCTTTGCTATAGCCTATGTTTGTATATCCAGATACCCAAGAATCGCCCATCACTCCAGCCAAAGCGTGGCTGATGGGGCTGCTTTGCGCGGTGTGGGTGGGCACGGGGCTAATCGGCCATGATCCGTGGAAATCGGTTGATGCCTACAGCTTCGCGCTGATTTATCACATATTGCAAAGCGGTGATTGGTTGGTGCCGATCCTCGCTGGGCAGCCGGATATGGACAATCCGCCGCTGTTTTATATCACCGCCGCGATATTGGCAAAATTATTTTCGCCATTTTTACCCTTTCATGATGGTGCACGCTTGGCCAGCGGCTTGTATGTCCTCATCACACTGATATTTTTGGCGCGCACGGGGCGTGAATTGTTTGGCGTTGGACGTGGCTGGGCGGCGGCAATTATTTTCATAGGCTGCCTGGGGTTGTTGGTGCACGCACACGAGTTATTCACCGAACTGGCGTTGCTGGCGGGCTGCGCCATGATGCTATTTGGCTACTCAAAAAGTTTGGGTCGCCCGCTGCTGGCAGGCATCACCATCGGTACGGGCGCGGGCATCGGCTTTATGGCGAATGACTTTACCGCGCTGGTATTTTTTATAATCATTAGCGCGGCCTTGCTGATCTTCCATGAGTGGCGCACTCGCACTTATTTCAATAGCCTAGGGATTGCTGCGATTTTTGCTTTGCCGTGGATGGTGATCTGGCCGGCATTGCTCTATCAGCGATCACCTGAATTATTCATGCTGTGGGCATGGGATGCCAACATCGGTCGTTGGCTAGAATATATGCGTCACGGCGAATACATAACAGCAATCTTCCATTACCTCAAGACGTTGCTATGGTTTGCTTGGCCGGGGCTGCCCTTGGCGGCATGGGCAGTGTGGCAGGCGCGTTTAAAAATCATGCAAGAAAGCGCGTTTCAGTTACCGCTGGTGAGCTTTTTTTCCATGCTGCTCATATTGAGTCTCGCACCCAGCTATGGTGAAGAATATGCCATGCCAATGTTATTGCCCATCGCCTTACTGGCCAGTGCGGCACTCGCCACGCTGCGGCGCGGGGCGGCCAATGCACTAAATTGGTTTGGCATCACAACCTTTGGCTTGCTGGCAATTTTAATGTGGTGGGGCTGGAGCGGTTTGCTATTGGACAATCGTGCAAAAATCACCCGCTTACTTAAAGATTATCACCCGACTTTTGAGCCCAGCGTACAAACGCCCGCCTTCTGGATTGCTATTACGGTCACGGTGCTGTGGGTGATTTTAGTTTGGCGCGTGCGCCGTTCGATGCGTCGCGCGGTCATTAATTGGGCGGCAGGCGTAACGCTCATTTGGGTGCTGGCCATGACCATATGGCTGCCCTGGTTGGATAGCGGCAAGAGCTATCGCAACATCGCGGTCTCGCTCAAGCAAGCGATGCCGCCACACTATCGCTGTCTCGCCAGCCAAGGCCTCGGCGACACGCAGCGCGTCATGCTGCACTATTTTAGCGGCATCAATGCCCTCAACCAAGGGCAATGCGATTTAATGTTAACCTTGGGCAACCCGCCACGCGCCAGTAAAGAGGGCGCGGTTTGGATAAAAATATGGGAAGGGCGGCGGCCTAGCGTGCGCGCCGAACATTTTTATTTATATCAGCGCGGCAAACAGCTACCATCTCGCCAACCTTTGGCGCAGTAGCTTCATCGTGGAAAATCTAACGTGCTTCTAATAATCCAAATTAAAAAATGCGCTCAAAATTAACTCAATCTGAATGTTGGCAAGCACTGCAAGCGCACGCCAAAACATTGGAAGCAACGCACATCCGAGATTTATTTTCGCAGTCGCCGCAACGCTTTGAAAATTTTTCTGTGCGCCTAGATGATTTGCTGTTTGATTATTCTAAAAATTTGATAACACAAGAAACGCGAGAATTATTAATAAAGCTGGCGCAACAAGAGCAGCTACCCGAAAAAATTAAAAAAATGTTTGCGGGCAAACACGTCAACAGCACCGAACATCGCGCCGCCTTGCACCCAGCATTGCGCGACCAAAGTGCGCGCGAGATTTATGTCGATGGGCAAGACGTGATGCCGGAAGTGCGCCGCGTGTGGCAACAAATGCGCGATTTTTGTTACGCGCTACGGGGCGGGCTGCGTGGCGGCTATAGCGGAAAATATTTTACCGACATCGTCAATCTCGGTGTGGGCGGCTCGGACTTGGGGCCGGTGACCGTGTCCGAAGCACTCAAGCCCTATACCGAAAATGGCTTCCACATCCATTATGTGTCCAACATCGACGGCACGCATTTGCACGATACGTTGGCGCAGCTTAATCCAGAAACCACGTTGTTCATCGTCTCGTCCAAATCATTTAGCACGCAAGAAACTTTGGTCAATGCCGCTTCCGCGCGCGCTTGGCTCAAAACCTATTGCCATGATGAAACGCTGCTGTACAAACATTTTGTCGCGGTCACCGCTAATCCAGCAGCGGCAAAACAAGCTGGATTTCGCGAACAAGATATTTTTGAATTATGGGATTGGGTGGGCGGACGTTACTCGGTGTGGTCGGCCATAGGCTTGCCTGTGGCGATAGAAATCGGCATGGATAATTTCATGGAACTGCTGCGTGGTGCACACGCGATGGATGAGCATTTTCGTCACGCGCCTTTAGAAAAAAACATGCCAGTGTTGATGGCCTTGGTCGGCATTTGGCATATCAATTTTCGCGGCGTACGCGGTCAGGTGGTCACGCCTTACGATCAATATTTGAAGCACCTGCCCGTGCATCTGCAACAGCTTGATATGGAAAGTTTGGGTAAGAGCGTGGATTGCAACGGTGCAGCAATCGACTACGCAACCGGTGCAACCGTGTTGGGCAAGCCCGGCACCAACGCGCAACATGCGTTTTTTCAGCTACTACATCAAGGCACGCAAAGCGTACCGGTGGATTTAATCGCGGCCTGCCAAACGCATAATCCTATCGGCAATCATCACGAAATTTTACTGGCAAATTTTTTCGCGCAAGGCGAAGCTTTAATGCGCGGTCGCACACGTGAAGAAACCCATGCCGAAATGTTGGCGCAGGGGCTTAGCCCGGCGCGTATCGCAGAATTATTGCCGCACAAAATATTCAGCGGCAACCGCCCGTGCAATTCTCTGCTCTGCAAAATTTTTGATCCCTACACCGTAGGCGCGTTGCTGGCACTGTATGAACACAAGGTGGTGGTGCAAGGCATGATTTGGAATATCAACCCATTTGACCAATGGGGCGTGGAACTGGGCAAGCAACTGGCCAGCGATATTTTGCAGCAGCTACAAACCAATGTTTCGTCCAACAACATGGACACCTCAACCAATGGCTTGATTGATTTTTATAAGACCTTCAGGCTTTAGCCAGATTGTCCATCGAGGTGTTTCTAAGGAAACGTTGCACAGTCGGCGAGCGGGAATGACGCAGTTTGCTCCCAGGAATAATCTGGGTTTGAGGGCACCTCTAAAAATTCAAATTGCTAAGCCAGACAAGGCGCAAGTAAAAAAATAATGACGACGCATATGTTTGATATGTGAGGATTCATTTTTTGCGAGCAACACAGTATGGCGACGGTGCGTGGTTGTTGCCGATTCATCGGCTTTACAACCACGGCCTACCCCTTGCGGATGGAATTTGGATTTTTAGAGATGCCCTTAAGTAATCTTGCCCGGAATCTTCGGCGTGGCACACACCACATCAGCATTCTGTGCGCGATGCCGCAAAGCATGATCCATCAACTCTAGAGCCAACATCGCTTCCGCAATTGGCGTGGCGCGTATGCCGACACAAGGGTCATGCCGACCATGGGTTTTTATCAGCACCGCCTCGCCCTGTTTATTGATCGTGTTGCGCGGCAGACGAATACTGGAAGTGGGCTTCACTGCAATCTGCACCACGATGTCTTGCCCTGTGGAAATGCCGCCTAAAATCCCCCCCGCGTGATTCGTGGCAAACCCTTGCGGAGTCATCTCATCGCTATGCTCGCTACCGCGCTGCGCCACCGACGCAAAGCCCGCGCCGATCTCCACGCCCTTCACCGCGTTAATGCTCATCATGGCATAAGCGATTTCTGCATCTAGCCTGTCATACACTGGCTCGCCTAATCCCACTGGCACATGCTCCGCCACCACGGTGAGTTGCGCGCCGATAGAGTCGCCGGATTTGCGTATCGCATCCACGTACTCTTCCAGTTGCGTCACATAACTTTCGTCGGCCACAAAAAATGGATTGCTGTTTACCCCCTCCCAGCTTTTGAATGGCACGGTTATCTCGCCGAGCTGCGATAAATAACCGCGTATCACCACGCCATACTTTTCGTGCAACCATTTTTTGGCGATGGAACCCGCTGCCACGCGCACCGCTGTTTCCCGCGCCGAAGCGCGACCGCCGCCGCGATAATCGCGTATGCCGTATTTTTGCCAGTAGGTGTAATCGGCATGGCCGGGACGAAAACTCTCGGCGATGTTGCCGTAATCTTGGCTGCGCTGATCTTCATTGCGTATGAGCAAGGCGATGGGTGTACCCGTCGTTTTGCCTTCAAACACGCCAGATAAAATTTCCACCGTGTCGGATTCTTTGCGCGGTGTAACGTAGCGCGAGGTGCCCGGCTTGCGTCTATCCAAATCTTGCTGAATATATTCGG
>JANONT010000009.1:0-5358 GCA_031420955.1 Candidatus Nitrotoga sp.
GCAGATTTTGCCGAGCGCGTCGAAAAAAGCGGCTTTGTTTTTATCGGTCCGCGCCCTGACACCATCCGCATGATGGGCGATAAAGTTTCCGCCAAAATCGCGATGATTAAAGCGGGCGTGCCGTGCGTGCCCGGTGTGGAGGGTGCGCTGCCAGAAGATCCGGCGGCCATTTCCGCGATTGCGCGCAAGATTGGCTACCCAGTTATTATCAAAGCATCGGGCGGGGGCGGTGGGCGCGGAATGCGCGTGGTGCATACCGAGGCGGCCTTACAAACGGCGGTTTCAATGACGCGCAGCGAAGCGCAGGCAGCATTTAATAACCCCACCGTGTACCTGGAAAAATTTCTTGAAAATCCGCGCCATATTGAATTCCAAATTATGGCCGACTCACACGGTAATGCGGTGTACCTGGGTGAGCGCGATTGCTCCATGCAGCGGCGGCATCAAAAAGTATTAGAAGAAGCACCCGCGCCATTACTCAACTCCAAGCTACGCGATAAAATAGGTGAGCGTTGCGCCGAAGCCTGCCGCAAAATTGGCTATCGCGGCGTGGGGACGTTTGAGTTTTTATTTGAGAATAATGAATTTTTCTTTATCGAAATGAACACACGCTTGCAGGTTGAGCATCCGGTCACCGAGTTTATTACCGGCATTGATATTGTGCAGCAACAAATCCGCATCGCGGCGGGTGAAAAACTCAGCATCAAACAAAAAGATATTGAGTTCAAAGGCCATGCCATCGAATGCCGCATCAACGCCGAACATCCGTATAAATTTACCCCTTCGCCGGGTCGTATTACCACGTGGCATCCGCCGGGCGGCCCCGGCATACGCGTGGATTCGCATGTGTACACCAATTATTTTGTACCGCCCAATTATGATTCCATGATCGGCAAAATCATCGCCTATGGCAGCACCCGTGAACAAGCCATTGCGCGGATGCGTACCGCGCTGTCAGAAATGGCGGTGGACGGCATTGAAACCAACATTGCCTTGCATCAAGAGTTGATGCAGGACGCGGCTTTTATACAAGGCGGCACCAGCATTCATTATCTGGAACATAAGCTGGCCAAGCGCGCTAAAGGCTCTTAAGTGGCCTGGCTTACGTTGGCGATTAGCGCATCTGCCGCTCAAGCAGAAATCTTAAGTGAAAGTTTGATGGAGTTAGGTGCGCTATCGGTAGACATTGCCGATGCCGATGCAGAAACGCCCGATGAACAAGCCATCTTTGGTGAGCCGGGCGAGCCGGAGCCGACTTGGTGGACACAAAATTGTGTCACCGCTATGTTTCCTGCAGCCATGCTTCCGACCGATGCATCCATCGCATTGCTCATTCGGGAAGTTGCAAGCTCGATAGGGTTAAAGCAACTCCCCGCTTATCGGATACAACACTTAGCGGATGATGATTGGGTGCGCTTAACGCAAGCGCAATTTAACCCGATACCTATTTCAGAGCGGCTATGGATCGTACCCACTTGGCATACCCCAACCGATGCCAACGCCATCAACATCACGCTCGACCCCGGCCTAGCTTTTGGTACGGGCAGCCATCCCACCACCCGCTTATGTTTGCGTTGGCTGGATAATCATTTGCCTGTGGGCGCAACCGTGCTTGATTACGGCTGCGGCTCTGGCATCTTGGCGATAGCCGCACTCAAGCTTGGAGCAGCCAGTGCAGTGGGCATTGACATTGATAAACAAGCGATACAAGCCAGCCGCGATAATGCCCAAGTTAATCAGGTGACCGCGCAATTTTTTCAGCCAGATTTCGCACCTAAATTGCAGGCCGATGTGGTGATAGCAAACATCTTAACCAATCCGCTTAAAGCCCTTGCCCCGCTGTTGGCAGGGGCAACCCGCGAGGGTGGGCAGATTGTGTTGTCTGGCATATTGAGCGAGCAGGCTGCTGAGGTGGCGCATATTTACGCGGCATGGTTTAACATGCAACCACCGATTGAAGAAGAGGGCTGGGTATGCCTGTCAGGGATTAAACAATGAGCGCGATCACGCAATGTCCGAAATGCAAAACGCAATTTAAGGCCACCCAAGAGCAGCTTGAAGCGCACCAAGGAATGGTGCGTTGTGGGCAATGCCAAGCCGAGTTTAATGCGGCGCAACACGTTTATCTCAACCAGCCCAGCCCGCAACTTATCTTGCCCATTTTGCATGACATGGTGGAAGAGCAGGCTGAAAATAAAGATACAGTTACGCCGATAAAAATAGATTTAACCCCCATTAACATCCCACCATTAAAAATAGGCAAGCCGCATCCTTGGATGAGCTCAGGAATGAATTCGGGGGCGAATGCAGGCGCGCAATTTAAGCAAGGAAAAGGCGCGTCCTATCTGTGGGCGAGCTTCTCCGCAATATTGTTTTTAACCTTGATCGCGCAAGCGGGATATTTTTTCCGTGTGGAAATCGCGGCGCGCCTGCCAGGGGCAAAGCCCGCGCTGGTGGCCTATTGCGAGCTGCTGCAATGTGAGATTTCCTTGCCCGGCGAAGCAGAAAAAATGAGCATCGAATCATCGAACCTAGAAGCGCACCCCAAGCGCGCAAACATTGTCACGCTCGATGTAATTTTGCGTAACAGCGCGACTTACGCGCAAGCCTATCCCGATCTAGAGTTAACCCTAACCGACATACAAGAACAAGTTTTAGCTCGCCGCAGCTTTTCTCCTGCTGATTATTTAAAGTTGGATGAAACGAGAACTCAAGGCTTGGCCGCCAATCGCGAGGCCAGTATTAAATTATTTCTGGACACCATGGATGTTAAGCCAACGGGGTATAAATTGTTTTTGTATTATCCAAGTTAATGGTTGCCTCGGCTAAGTTGCCTCCCCCCCCCCTTTTCCGGTATAGTTTCCGCTGCTGTTAAAACCAATGCGAGAGCGTGTTGATCAAATGTAAAAGATCACACCGCCGAAGGCGTAACACCCGTAATCGCTCAGGCATAATGAATCGTTGGAACAGGCAAATCTGGAGAGTGCTGCTAAACACAGCCACCGAAGGGGCACACAGGTTAAGATTTAATCTGCAATCTCTCAGGTATCAAGGACAGATGGGGCGTAACAAGGATACTTGTTGCGCCTTTTTTATTGTTGGTTTTTCGCGCTGTTTGCCGACTGCGATCAATAAAATTTTTCTTATCACCTATTTTCAAAATAATTTTAAGTTAAAGGCAAATATGACACTCAAGCAAACGCCATTAAACACAGCGCATCGCGCGATGGGCGCAAAAATGGTCGATTTCGGCGGCTGGGATATGCCGGTCAATTACGGTTCGCAAATGGATGAGCATCACCAAGTGCGGCGCGATGCGGGCATGTTCGATGTGTCGCACATGCGCACGGTGGACATTAAAGGTGAGGGCGTGCGCAGTTTTCTGCGCTACTTGCTGGCCAACAATGTCGATAAATTACAAGCCAGTGGTAAGGCTTTGTACTCCTGCATGTTGCGTCCGAACGCGGGCGTGATTGATGACCTGATCGTTTATTTTATGAGCGAGACTTGGTTTCGCATCGTGGTGAATGCGGGCACGGCAGAAAAAGATATCGCCTGGATGAAAGAGCAGGCCGCGATTTCTGCACCTAAGCTGTCTATCACCTCGCGTAATGAATTGGCGATGGTGGCGGTGCAAGGGCCGAATGCGCGCGCCAAAGTATGGCAAGTGCTACCGCAGACAGAAGTCGCAACCAAAGATTTGCAAGCCTTTCAGGCGGCAGACTGTGGCGATTATTTTATTGCGCGCACGGGTTACACGGGCGAAGATGGCTTTGAAATTATTTTGCCCGCCAGCAAGGTGGAAGGTTTTTGGAAAGCGTTAAACCAAGTTGGAGTTGCCCCCATCGGCCTAGGCGCGCGCGATACGCTGCGTTTGGAAGCGGGCATGAATTTATATGGCCAAGATATGGATGAGACCATTAATCCGCTGGAAGCAGGCTTGGCGTGGACTGTGGACTTAAAAAGCGAGCGTGATTTCATTGGCAAAGCAACCTTGCAAGCGCAGCCGCCGACCAAAAAAATGGTTGGGCTGGTACTGCAAGATCGCGGCGTGTTGCGCGGCCATCAAGTGGTGCACACCGCAGCGGGCGAGGGTGAGATCACCAGCGGCAGCTTTTCGCCTACGCTTAATTTGTCTATCGCCATGGCGCGTGTACCGCGCGATGTGCAAATTGGAGACACCGTGCAAGTGGCTATTCGCGATAAAATGCTGGCGGCCAAGGTGGTGAAATATCCGTTTGTGCGTAATGGCAAAAGTTTACTCAGTGTTTAAATTCACCCATTTAATTATTATCCTAAGGAAATCATCATGAGCAATCCAACTAATCTCAAATATACAACATCGCATGAGTGGGTAAAAACTGAGGCAGACGGCACCATCACCGTCGGCATCACGCAGCACGCGCAAGAGCTATTAGGCGACATGGTGTTCGTCGAAAGCCCCGCCGTGGGTCGCAACGTCACTGCTAAAGAAGAGTGTGCAGTGGTGGAATCCGTCAAGGCTGCTGCGGATATTTACGCGCCAGTGAACGGCATCGTCACGGCAGGCAATTCCGCGCTGGATAGCACACCGGAGCTTATTAACACCGAGCCTTTTGCAGCATGGATTTTCAAAATGAAGCCGAGCAATATGGCCGATGTAAATAGCCTGATGGATGCGGCGGCATATCAAGCGCATGTAGATAGCGAAGCACATTAAAGCAGGGAAGGGATAAGGGATAAGGGTGAAGGGGGACGAGCGGTGCACTTTGCGCTTGAGAGCTTTTACCCTTTACCCTTAAGCACCGCAGGTGCGATCCCTTAATCCTTCTCGCTGCCCTTTCAACTTACTTTAAAGTTTTCCAAAATGATCACTATTGATAAATTTGTAGACCGCCACAACGGCCCTAGCGAACAAGATGTCACTGCCATGTTGCAAAAAATTGGCGTGTCGTCGGTTGATGAACTCATCGACCAAACTATTCCTGCGGCGATACGTTTGAAGCAGCCGCTGAACCTGCCCGCAGGTTTATCCGAATATCAATACCACAAACACTTGCGCCGCTTGGCTGCAAAAAATAAAGTGTTTAAATCGTATATTGGGCTGGGTTATTACAACACCATTGTGCCGCCCGTTACGCAGCGCAATGTGTTGGAAAATCCCGGTTGGTACACTGCGTACACGCCGTATCAGGCGGAGATCGCGCAGGGTCGTTTGGAGGCGTTGCTCAATTTTCAAACCATGATTATGGATTTGACCGGCATGGAAATCGCCAATGCTTCTTTGCTGGATGAAGCCACGGCGGCGGCAGAAGCCATGGCCATGCTGTTCAGCACGCGCTCACGCGAGGCGATTGATGCAGGTGCGCACAAATTTTT
>JANONT010000010.1:0-3887 GCA_031420955.1 Candidatus Nitrotoga sp.
CGCACATGGGTGTCGGGCGCGCCATTAAAGATTGTGCAAAATTTTGTTGGGGAGCACGGGTGGATTTTAGCGCCGGGCGATATGCTCTATCTGCCGCCTAACTCCGCTCATAACGGCGTGGCAGATGATGAATGTATGACTTACTCCATCGGTTTTCGCGCACCAACGCAGCAAGAGTTGGCAGAACAGTTTTTAGTGTACATGCAAGATCGCATTTGTTTGGATGGCTTGTATGCCGATCCTAATTTGAAATTGCAAAAGCATGCAAGTGAAATCGGCGCGGACATGCTGCATCAAGTTGAAAAAATCATCGGGCAAATAACTTGGGGCAAAGCCGATATTGCCGATTTTTTGGGCAGCTATCTAAGCGAACCGAAGCCAGATGTTTTCTTTGTTCCGCCCGCCAAGCCCCTTAGCCGTAGCCGTTTTGTGGCTAGGGTGCGGAAAAATGGATTGATGTTGGCGTTGAAATCGCAGATGCTGTGCCACGGCAGTAGCGTGTTTGTAAATGGGGTTTCGCACACTGTTAATCAAGAAAGTTACCCAGTGCTGAGGCAGCTTGCCGACCAGCGCGAGCTGCGCGCAGGGCTACAATTTTCAGAGGAGGTAACAGGATTTTTATATCAGAGCTACTTGGATGGCTACGTTTTGCCCAGCTAAGCTGAAGCTTTGAGTACGCCTCAATATCCTACTTGGCAGCTGTTTGCTTAATAATAAAGATGTTTTTTACTGGATAAATTTCATTTGTTGGCATAGAATGCTGCGTCTTCGCTGTAGGCTAGTTTGCAATTGTTTTTTACAGCGGGCGAAATTTGTTTGTGGTGTGGTTATTATTAATAATTATTATTGTGAAGGATATGTAAATGAATCGTCTGTCCATCGTTGTTGCCTTGTTTGCGTTAACTTTGGCTGCTTGCGGTCCAAAGCCAGCTGCTACTCCTGCGGCTGAAACACCCGCTGCTGCCGCTTCTGCTCCAGCCACTGCTGCGCCTGCAGCTGATGCCGCTTCTGCTCCAGCTGCAGCTGCTCCAGCAAAAGCGCACTAAATCGTTTTTGTTTGGTGCAAAAAAAGCCGACGCAAGTCGGCTTTTTTATTGCCACCATTTTATTACCTCAGCTTTTCACCTCAAATTTACGGATGATCGGTTTCTGTCTCAACAGCAATTGCCGCATCAAGCATGGCTTTGCGACTGGCTGGCGTTTCTAGGCTGATGCGCCCTAACGCGCCGCTGCGATAATCTTGTAACAACGCGAGAGCGGCTTTTTCTAAATCGGGCTTATTGCCTTTAAGTCGATAGCCGCGCTGTTGGGCGATGGCGGCTATTACATCTGCGCCATCTATTTCTTCGGTGGCAATGCTGTAACGTGCAGCCAGCAGCTTGGGATAATTCGCCAATAACAGATCAGCCAGATAAACCGCTACTTCCTCATCAATTACCGCATTGCGCCCAATCGCGTGGCTGGCAGCGAGAATCATGCCATCACTATCATGTGCAATTTTTGGCCACATGAGACCGGGTGTGTCGATCAAAATCATATGGTCATTCAGATCAAAACTCTTTTGATTTTTGGTGATGGCTGGTTCATCTCCCACCAGTGCCACGCGGCGTTTGAGCAAAGCGTTTATGAGCGTAGATTTGCCCACATTGGGAATCCCCATAATCAACATGCGTAAGGGCTTGAGGCTGGTGCCGCGATGCGGCGCAAGTGCTAAGCACAACGCGGGAATCTTGGCTGCATCACCCGGTTTTTTGCAGGACAAGGCCACCGCTTTAACGTTTTTTTGCGCGTTGAAGAAATTCAGCCAAGCTTTGGTTGCGGCAGGGTTGGCCAAATCGGTCTTATTTAAGATTTTCAAGCAAGGACGTTGCCGATAAAGTCGTATTTCGTTGATGAGCGGGTTGCTGCCCGCAGCGGGGATACGCGCATCCAGTACTTCAATAACGACATCGATGCGCTCCATTGCCTCGGCCGCATCGCGGCGGGCGGCGGTCATGTGCCCGGGAAACCACTGTATAGCCATTTGGGAACCTCTTAAAATCCAGATTTCATCTCAACTACTGCGTTACGCAAAAAAATTTTTGCTACATATAAATCATATGCGGCGCTGCAAAATTTTTTACACGCCTTGCATTTGGGCGAACTCTGAATTTTTAGAGATACCCATGACTTAATGTAACTCAAGTAGGGGCGCATTCTACCTGATACAGCGGCGACTTCAGCTTGCTTAGTAGGTCGGGTAAATTTGAAAGTCAGTCTGCCATTGGGTATAATTCGGCCAGTTTACGGATGGTTGGAATATGAGCGGGATGAACGGGTTGTTCGTCCCGTTTCTTTGTGTCATATCGTTGTTCACACCCGCTCAGCGGGGCCAATCAGCCCATCATTTTTTAAACATCATCATTGGGGGAGCATCAGGTGTCACAATCAAACCCCGCTATTCTTGTACTCGCCGATGGAACGGTGTTTAACGGCATTGCTATCGGCGCAACTGGGCTTGGAGTAGGTGAGGTGGTTTTTAACACTTCGATGACTGGCTATCAGGAAATTCTAACCGACCCTTCGTACTGCAAACAAATCGTCACGTTGACCTACCCGCATATCGGTAATGTGGGAATCAATGATGAAGACATCGAGGCGCGGCGCAGTTTCGTCAGTGGATTAGTGATTCGTGATTTATCCATGACGGTGAGCAATTGGCGCAGCAAGCAATCTTTGCCCGACTATCTGAAAGCCAATAATATTGTGGCCATTGCGGATATTGATACACGCAAATTAACCCGCTTGCTGCGCTCTAAAGGGGCGCAAAACGGTTGCATTGCCACGGGCACCGATCACGCTGCCGCGCTGCAAGCTGCGCGCGCATTCGCCGGATTAAACGGTATGGATTTAGCGCAAGAAGTGAGTTGCGACAAGCCCTATGCGTGGACACAGCGCGAATGGCAATTGGGAGCAGGGTATTGGGAAGCCAGCATCGCAGCGGCTACTCAACCCTTTCACGTTGTGGCCTATGACTTCGGCGTGAAGTACAACATTCTGCGTAAGCTGGCCGAGCGCGGTTGCAAGATTACTGTCGTCCCTGCTCGCACCCCTGCCAAAGAAGCATTAGCACTTAAGCCCGACGGCGTGTTTTTATCGAATGGCCCTGGCGACCCAGAACCATGCGATTACGCGATTACCGCCACACAACATTTTTTAGAAATTGGCATGCCGCTATTTGGAATTTGCTTAGGCCATCAAATTATGGGTTTGGCGTTAGGGGCGAAGACACTCAAAATGAAATTTGGTCATCGCGGTGCAAACCATCCAGTGCAAGATTTGCAAACCAAAAAAGTGATGATTACCAGCCAGAATCACGGCTTTGCCGTGGATGCCACGACCTTGCCTAGCAACACACGCGTGACACACATTTCGCTATTCGACAAAACGCTACAAGGTTTCGAATTGACTGACAGACCCGCTTTTTGTTTTCAAGGGCATCCCGAAGCCAGCCCAGGACCGCAAGATGCCGATTATTTATTTGATCGATTCGTGCAATTGATGAAAGCAAAAAAATAATGCCAAAACGCACCGACATCAAATCTATCTTAATCATAGGCGCAGGGCCGATTATTATTGGCCAGGCATGCGAGTTTGATTACTCCGGCGCGCAAGCCTGCAAGGCACTGCGCGAAGAGGGCTATCGCGTTATTCTGGTGAACTCCAATCCCGCCACCATCATGACGGACCCCAATATGGCCGATGCCACCTACATCGAGCCGATCACTTGGCGCATCGTCGAAAAAATTATCGCCAAGGAAAAGCCGGATGCGATTTTGCCGACTATGGGTGGGCAGACCGCGCTCAATTGCGCGCTGGATTTAGCCAAGCACGGCGTGTTGCAAAAA
>JANONT010000011.1:0-2561 GCA_031420955.1 Candidatus Nitrotoga sp.
GCGACGAGTTTGCATTGCGCGCAATGCCGCGCAGCGATTGGATGCTGGTTTTGGGCGCGAGTTGAATAACTTGACCCATCGGAATGAATTCAAACTGTTGCCCCGGCAGAATTTTCATCGCTTCTCTCACCGCCTTGGGGAAGGCGATTTGGTATTTGCTGGAAACAGTAGCCGTAGCCATTTTTACGAATCCTTGATCGATGAATGAAACGGCAATTTACGCTTGCCGTGCGAAAAGCGCAATTTTTTGTAGGGTGCACCACAAGGGTAGTCCGACTTTACTATGCGCTAAAGCGCATGAAAACGAGGCCTGAGGCCGAAGTTTCGAGGAACGGCCAAGATCGTCTCCGCCATGCAAAACCACTCCCCACGCGATCTGTCTATCCCCCGAAATTCACCCGATATGGGGATGGCAAACTACCCCGCATCAACCTATGCTCAAACATGCAACTTCCAATTGGAATTTTAATTGTTTAACCATTAGGGGAAATCATGAAATCACTATTTACATCCATCTCGTCCGTACTCGCACTCAGCGGGATTCTTATTCTTGCAGGCTGCGCCAGCGGTGGCAGCGGCGTGGGCCAAGCCACTGCCGATGCAGCAACGGCTAACAGCAAACTTAAAGTGGCAGTGGGCTTAGAGGAAGATTTGACAGATTATGCCAATACTGTGGTGGTGCCGACTGCCTATGTAAAATTACTGGTACAAGGAAAAACATCTATTTCCTCGAAGGGCGGGTATCAAGTGGGCAGAGATTCAAACACTGTCAAAGCCAGTGCCAAATACACAGTAGTGGGCATGGACAAAGCCTTAGCACGCCAGATTTCCAAGCGGGTATATGACGATTTCGTGGCGAAACTACGCGCAGCAGGCTACAAAGTGTTGACTTACGATGACATAAAAGATCGCGATTATGTAAAAAATGCGGCGCGTGACAAGGGCGACGCGAAATGGGGTTTGCCAGTGGAATCTCCGCGTGGCACCAGCGATGATTATATTGTGGCCGCACCCAGTGATGAGCAGCAATTCGAGGTGGGTATGCAAGGGGTGTTTTGGGAATTTATCAGTATGGGTAAGCCAAAATTCAAGGATGCCACCGTGATTATTCCGACCTACACTATCACCGCACCGCAGGTGTGGGGCAAAGGTGATGCCAGCTATAGCACTATTTCTGCCGAAATAAACACGGCTCCCGGCATGAATCTGTCTTCTGCCCACGCTGCGTGGATGGGTGCGCCCAAGACCCGCATGGGCGGGGGCAATCATCCCGGAGTGATGACCAAAGCACAGGTTATCAACATCACCGAAAAAGCCGGGGAAATGGTTAAATCTGCCGACACAACTTCTAACGTCGCCAATGCCATCAGCAAGGGTTTATCGCTGTTGGGTGGGGGTGGCAGCATCACTGGAAGTTCGGCTGAATATACGTTTACGCTGGATCGCAATGCTTACATGGCGGGTGTTCTCAAAGGCACAGGCGAATTTAATGATGTAGTTGGAAAAGTGGCGGCGGCTGCAAAGGCGGAAGCGACGAAGCAGTAATTTTCTGCAACAAGCAGCATCCGTACTATCTGTTTTAGAAAATATACGGCGCATTGTCTATGATGGCATTGCGCCATTTTTTATGCCCCCCGCATAAAACGCAGGTGCTAATTCCAGTTCACATTTACCCGATATTTTTCATTAGCCCAAAAATTTGCCATTCTCGCGCAGGCGGGAATGACGAATTATTAGAGATGCCCTTGTTTCCGCCTTCGGCTTTTTTGAGGCGATCGGCAAAGGCCTTGATCGTATCGTTGCAGCGTATGGCGGGAACCGCAGCCATGTACAGCACCGCCCGCACATCGGCGCGCCCGCCCCAGATGAAACGCCGGCCAGCGTGTTTGCCGCTGTCGCAGGCCAACGGGGCAACGCCCGTCAGTGCCGCGATTTCGCGGCGGCTGAGCGTCCCCAGTTCGGGGCACTTGGCCAGCATGGTCAGGGGGGTGACCGCGCCCACGCCCGGAATACCGCGCAGCAGATCGTCCTTGGCTCGCCACACGTCCGATCCGCGTAAACGTTCGGATAAGTCGCCATCCATTTCAGCTACCCGCTTGCCCAGCCAAGCGATATGCTTGGCCAGACTTTTTTGCAACGGTTTCGAGGCCGCCGCGCCGAGCCGGAGGGTCTCTTGAACGCGCATGTCAACCAGCTGCCGCCTGCCCACCAGGTCGTCCAAGGCGCGGGTATCCGCGTCTTTGAGCGGGCGGACTTGCGGCCTGATGGCTCGGGCGAACGCCGCCAGCACCGCCGCATCAACGCGGTCGGTCTTGGGCGGTTGTCCGGTGGCTTTGGCGAAATCGCGTGCCTGACGCGGGTTGATGACGGTGACCGGCAAGCCGCGACCCGCCAATTCGGTGGCGATACGCACTTCCAACCCACCGGTGGCTTCCAGCACCTGCAAGGTCGGGCTGATTTCTTGCAGGTGCGCGACCCGTTGTTTGATGCCGGCTTCATCGTGAATAATATGCAATTTTTGACCGGCGGGCTCGATACACACGTCCAACGTGGCTTTGGAC
>JANONT010000012.1:0-3074 GCA_031420955.1 Candidatus Nitrotoga sp.
TTAAATGGGTAGCCTCGATTCATCCCTATCGCGCAGACGCGCTGCCCGCGCTAGAAGCGGCGATCAATGATGGTGCAGTAGCGATGAAATGGTTGCCTGCGGCGATGGGCATGGACCCAGACTCGCCCAGATGTGATGAATATTTCGCGATGATGGCAAAACATAATTTACCGCTGATTGTGCACGCAGGGCAAGAGTTGGCGGTGCAGGGTGAAGGCTTTCAACACCTCGGCAACCCACTGCGCTTGCGCCGTGCGCTGAATGCAGGCGTGCGCGTGGTGGTCGCACATTGCGCTTCACATGGCACCGACCTCGACCTCGACCATCCGCAACAACCTGTGGTCGAAAGCTTTGATTTGTTCGAACGCATGATGGCCGAGCCCAAATATCACGGACGTTTGTTCGGCGAAATTTCCGCGATCACGCAAATGAATCGTATGCACATCTTGCCGCGCATCTTAGCCCACAGCGATTGGCACGCGCGGTTGTTACACGGCTCGGACTACCCGCTGGTCGGCGTAATGCCGCTGTTCTCCGTCAAAAAATTTGCCGAACAAGGCTTGCTGGATGAAGCTGCCGTGCCCGTTATTCAAGCCTTGCGCGACTACAATCCGCTGCTATTTGATTTTGTGTTGAAGCGGCACTTGCGTGTGCAAACGCCTAAAGAAGCACTCCCGGAAGGGAAGATGCTTACAAGCGTGAAAAAATTTCCGGCTTCGATATGCGCCACGCGCACGTTTTTTGCGCGCACCACGCGCGGCACGGCATCTGCCACATAAAGCGACCCAATAAAATTACAGTTGCTCGATTTTAACAACTGAACCAAACTAAACCAACTTGAGTGAGGCGCGCCATGCAGTTTGCGTTGTTTATCCGCCTCGCCACCGTGCGGTAGTGTCTCAGTTTGAATATTTATTTTTGTAGCTGCCGCGTTTTGCCGGAACTGGCTCAGGTACAAGCGCAGCTATATCAGCAATGCTCCAAAGTTTATCACTTACGCCAGCCGCCATTGCCGGGGTTGTATGTAGCGTCTTACGGATACGAACAAAGTTGTAATGCATAAAGTGTAATGCGACCATGTATTCCAGACTCTCAACCTTCTTGCTAAAACCATTCGTTAAGCGAATAAAGCGGCGCATGGACATACGCATCGTTAAATTCTGACGCTCTACAAAGCTTGTGGAAACGTGCTGGATGTCTGGATTGCCCGCAACATGACGTTTTTCTGCGCTCACAAAACTGGAAGGGCTGTAACGCTTTTGGCCTTGCATCTCGCTTGCTGCATTGCCGTAATGTTTAACCAGCATAGAGTAGTCTATATCACGTCCAAAGGACTCCTCTACCGCATTCAGATAGGCCTTGTGACCATCCGTAGTCAGTTGAACTCGATTAGGCAAGCGGGAGGCTAAATCCTGTATGAAGGCTTGGGCATAATCCGCATCGCGTTTGCCAATCATGAAAGACGGCACAAGCTTGGTATCGGCATCAATCGCAGTCCAAGTCCAAACATCGCCAAAACCAAGGATACCTTACTTGCTCCGGCGCAACATTCTTTTCTTTGCAGTAGCAGAATGCCCATATTTCATCGCACTGAATGCGCTTGCAAGTAAGGTTACGCATGGCCTTGTCCTGATACTCGCTAGTGGCGCGCATGGAATTGCCCTCAACCAGCAGGTTTATTATTTGTGTGCATTTTTCAATTGGCAGGACGTTCATAGCAACCCCTAAGCATCGTTCAGGTTGAAATTATGCTTGAGCGGTTATGTATTGTCAAGACAAATGCAAGCATTATTAACATTTATTTTAAGTTGTGCTTGCATTTTTGGTTCGTCTCATGGAAAATGCAAGCATCACTCAAGAAAGGATGTAAGCATGAATGACATGAAAGATACCTCCAAGGCGAAAGGAGGGGATGCAAGAGCGCAAGCACTCAGTCCTGAAAAACGATCTGAAATCGCAAAGATCGCAGCACAAGCAAGATGGGGAGAAAATTTACCCCGTGCCACGCATGGATCGCCGGATAAACCGATTCGTATCGGTGGTACAGAAATTCAGTGTTATGTGCTGCCCGGTGAGACGCGCGTCTTATCGCAAGCTGGGCTGCAATTGGCTTTAGGGATGTCTCAGGGTGGCGGTCAAGGCGGCGTGCGTAGAATTGTATCTTTGATGGAAAGATTGCAGAGAAAAGGGTTTGTTGTCAACGACTTAACCGCGCGCGTAAATTCTCCAATTCGGTTCGTTCCGCCACATGGCGGGAATCCGGCGAACGGTTATGAAGCAACGATTCTTCCTGATATTTGTGACGCATTGATTAAGGCAGATCAAGATGGAAAGCTCGATGCCAGATTAAAGTATATGGCAGTTCAAGCTGCCATATTGCAGCACGGTTTTGCTACGCTAGGCATTATTGGTTTAGTAGACGAGGCGACCGGGTATCAAAATATTCGCGCGCGCGATGCGCTACAGGCTTTCTTAGATAGATTCTTGAGAAAAGAACTTGCCGCATGGGTGAAGACCTTCCCTGATGAATTTTTTCAGGAATTGTTTCGTTTAAAACGCTGGCAATGGAAAGGTACGAGCCGCCGTCCGGGGGTTGTTGGGAAATATATCAATGATCTTATTTATGACAGGCTTGGCGAGGGTGTATTGGAGGAACTTAAAAAACGCAATCCACTAGATGACAAAGGAAGGCGTAAATCAAAACATTTTCAGTGGCTAACTGAGGATATTGGCAACCCCGCTTTAGCGCAGCACATGTATGCAACAATTGGGTTTATGCGTGCATCTGATAATTGGGAAAGTTTCAAATCTACTTTCTGCCGGGCATTCCCAAAAAAAGGCGACAATTTAGCGTTGTCGCTTACTTTTGATCGGGATTCTTCCAGCGGGCAGTAGCCGCTTTTTTGGCTATCTCTGACCGTTGCTCTGGCGTGAGGCTTTCTGCACGAGCCTTACCGCCTTTCTTCCCCCCAAGCCGCCCAAGCTCCACAGCGGCTTGATTCTTTTTGGGGGGCGGTGGTGTGACAGGCTCCGCGCCAGTCGCTTCATCAACGATGCGCTTGGCGAGTTGGTTC
>JANONT010000013.1:0-2393 GCA_031420955.1 Candidatus Nitrotoga sp.
TTACCCTGATCGCGCAATTTATGCAGCACTTTTAATAACAACGCAATATCGTGAAAATGCAAACCCGTGGTTGGTTCATCCAATATGTACAGCGTGCGCCCGGTGTCGCGCTTGGATAATTCCAGCGATAATTTAATACGCTGCGCCTCGCCACCAGACAGCGTGGTGGCACTTTGTCCTAGCGTGATATAGCCGAGACCCACATCCAGCATGGTTTGTAGCTTGCGTGCGACGATGGGAACAGCCTTGAAAAAATCGTGCGCATGCTCCACCGTCATTTGCAAAATCTGGTGAATATTTTTTCCCTTATACTGAATTTCTAATGTTTCGCGGTTGTAGCGCATGCCGTGACACACATCGCACGGCACATATAGGTCGGGCAAAAAGTGCATTTCCACCTTAATCACCCCATCGCCCTGACAGGATTCGCAACGCCCCCCTTTCACGTTAAATGAAAATCGCCCGGGGCCATAACCGCGTTCACGCGACTGTGGCACACCGGCACAGAGTTCACGAATGGGCGTAAACAAGCCCGTATAAGTAGCGGGATTAGAGCGCGGCGTGCGGCCTATCGGGCTTTGATCGACATTGATTACCTTATCGAAAAACTCCAGCCCGGTGATCGCTGCGTGCGGCGCAGGCTCAGCATTGCTACCATACAAATGCTGCGCCACCGCGTGATAAAGCGTGTCATTAATAAGCGTAGATTTGCCCGAACCCGACACGCCCGTGACACACACCAACAAACCCACAGGTAAATTCAGCGTGACTTGCTTCAGATTATTTCCGCTCGCGCCTTTAATTTGCAACATGCGTTTTTTATCAGGCGGCCTAGGTTTGCTGGGCGCTTCAATCTTGCGCCGACCGCATAAATAATCGCCAGTCAATGAATCAAGGTTGGCGCACACTTCTTGCGGCGTACCTTGCGCGACCACCTTGCCGCCATACTCGCCCGCGCCCGGCCCCATATCGACCACATAGTCTGCGGCTAAAATTGCATCGGCATCATGCTCCACCACAATGATGCTATTGCCCATATCGCGCAGCCGTTTCAGCGTGCCCAGCAGGCGATCATTGTCGCGTTGATGCAGGCCGATAGAAGGTTCGTCCAGCACATACATCACGCCGGTTAAGCCAGAACCAATCTGCGAGGCCAGCCGAATGCGTTGCGATTCCCCGCCAGAAAGTGTTTCGGCGGAACGCTCCAGTGATAAATAATCCAGCCCCACGTTCACTAAAAAATTCAGGCGGCTGATAATTTCTTGCACGATGCGCTCGGCTATTGTTTGCTTATGGCCGGGCAATTGCAGCGCCTGAAAAACCACTAAGGCTTGCTTCAGCGGCAGCGCGCTTAATTCATAAATCGTGGAATCACCAATCCGCACATGGCGTGCCTCATGGCGCAGGCGCGTGCCCTTGCATTCCGGGCAGACGCAGGTGTTGAGATATTTTGCTAACTCTTCGCGCACCGTCGGCAAATCGGTTTCCTTGTAACGCCGTTTCAAATTATTAACGATGCCCTCAAAAGCGTGTTCGCGTAGCGTAGGTTTGCCGCGCTCGCCAAGATACTTAAACGCGATCTCTTCTTTGCCGCTGCCGTATAAAATAATCTGCTGAATTTTTTCGGGCAGACTTTCAAAGGAACGCTCTAAATCAAAATCGTAATGTCGCGCCAAGCCATCCAGCATTTGAAAATAAAATTGATTGCGTTTATCCCAGCCTTTAATCGCGCCGGAGCTTAACGATAATTGCGGGAATGCCACGATGCGTTTGGGATCAAAAAAACTGATGTTGCCCAAGCCATCACACTCTGGGCACGCGCCCATCGGGTTGTTAAATGAAAACAAACGCGGCTCGAGTTCCGGCAGCGAATAGCTGCAAATGGGGCAGGCAAACTTGGCCGAAAACATATGCTCTTTGCCGGAATCCATTTCAACCGCAATCGCGCGTCCGTCGGCATGGCGCAAGGCCGTTTCAAACGATTCAGCCAGGCGTTGCTTATTGTCCGCGCTGATTTTTAAGCGATCCACCACAATTTCAACGGTGTGCTTTTTGGTTTTTTGCAGCGCCGGCAGATTGTCGATTTCATACACCTTGCCATTCACGCGCAGGCGCACAAAGCCCTGCGCGCGCAGCTCGTCGAATAATTCCAACTGCTCGCCCTTGCGCTCTACCACCAGCGGCGACAAAATCATAATGCGCGTATCGACCGGTAGTTGCAGCATGTTGTCCACCATTTGCGCCACGCTCTGCGCTTGCAAAACGAGATCATGCGTCGCGCAATAAGGGTCACCCGCGCGCGCAAATAACAGCCGCAAATAATCGTGAATTTCGGTGACGGTGCCGACGGTGGAACGCGGATTATGCGAGGTGGCTTTTTGCTCGATGGCGAT
>JANONT010000014.1:0-1899 GCA_031420955.1 Candidatus Nitrotoga sp.
TTCATTCAACTCGATCCAATCCATATCCTGCAACTGCAACCCTACTTGCCGCAACACTTTTGGAATCGCCTCTTTCGGACCGATACCCATAATTTCTGGCGGCACGCCCGCCACCGAAAATCCTAAAAATTTTGCAATCGGAGTCAAGTTATAACGCTTCAACGCCGCCTCGGAACACAGCAGCACCGCCCCCGCGCCGTCCGACATTTGCGAGCTATTGCCTGCCGTCACCGAACCTTTTTGCGCGAACACCGTTTTCAATTTCGCCAACGCCTCGACCGAGGTATCCGCACGCGGCCCTTCATCCTGACTGGCCATTATTTTCTTAACATTAATTTCGCGGCTGGATAAATCGGGCGTGGCACTGCTAATTTCGTAAGGCGTGATTTCATTTTTAAAATGCCCGGCTGCGATACCTTGCAACGCCCGCTGATGGCTCTGGTACGCAAACGCATCTTGCGCCTCGCGCGACACTTTCCAACGCTGCGCCACTTTTTCAGCAGTCATACCCATGCCAAATGCAATCGCGATATTTTCATCGCGCGCAAAAATCGCCGGGTTGTACGCGACCTTATTGCCCGTCATCGGCACCATGCTCATACTCTCCGTGCCCGCGCCTATCATCACCTCGGCCTCGCCCAGCCGAATGCGGTCCGCCGCCATCGCCACCGCCTGCAAACCAGAAGCACAAAAACGATTGATCGTTACCCCAGGCACCGTGTTCGGCAACCCCGCCAGCAACAAGGAAATGCGCGCCACGTTAATGCCCTGCTCGCCCTCCGGCATGGCACAACCGACAATTACATCGCCAACAGCCGCAGGATCAACTCCCGGCGCTTGCGCTAACACACTCCGCAACACATGCGCCAACAAATCATCGGGACGTGTATTGCGAAACATACCACGCGGCGCTTTGCCAACAGGCGTGCGCGTTGCGGCAACAATGTATGCTTCTTGAATTTGCTTGCTCATCATGCACTCCCTATAACATTAACGTTTGGCTGCCACGCGATAAACCGCATTGCGTTCGCGCTTACCGACCGCAACCACAATCACCAGCAACACAGCATCCCGCACTTCATACACCAAACGATAGCCCACGCTACGCAGCTTTATTTTGTAACGATCTTTATGCCCCGCCAATTTTGCCGAAGGAACACGCGGAGTTTGCAGACGTTCCGCCAGCTTTTTTTTGAATTGCTCACTCACCGTCTCATCCAGCTTGCGCCACTCCATCAGCGCATCGGGGTGAAACGCCAGCTTATAGCTCATCCAGCTTTACCCGCACCAACTTCTTGCCGTCCTTCAAGCGCGCATCGGCAAGGGCATTCAGCTCCATGTCTTCCAACTTATCCATCAACGCTTCATACGCCCTGGCTGGAACGCAATAAAAAGTCGCCTCATTGCGGTTCAGAAATGCCACCGGAAAACCCTCGCCAGCCGCCACGGTTGCCATCGGATTCTTTTTCAATTCAGAAACGCTGGCGGTCGTTTCTGCCAAAATTATATGTGCCATTTGATTAAACCTCCACTCTTAATGAGTGCTCACAATAGCACTCTAAACAGGTCTCGGCAATGGTCTTGAATTGTTAACGCGAACCTCAAATTAAACCGTGGTACGTCCCCCCCTTTATTTCGATACCCGTAGCGGCGCATCAATTCCTTCTTGTGCTCGGTCAGCAACTGCAATGTTGTGGTGCGGTTCATTTGATATTCCTCAAAAACGTGGTACGCCCCCTATTGTTTTGGGTACGCGCCAGATGCTCGGCCAGTTGCGCCACTACCCCGTCGCCCCATTCTGCCTGGGCTATCTTGCGGCTGATAAATTGCCCCACCTGCCAATACAACTCGATCAAAGCTGTATTCACCGCCTGCACCGCACGCTGCCGCGCGGCATGG
>JANONT010000015.1:0-9654 GCA_031420955.1 Candidatus Nitrotoga sp.
GCCATGTCGCATCCCCCTTTGATTTATTTCGCAGTGAAATTATCGCAGATCGCGGGGTGATTTTTTGGGTGGATTTGGGTTTTTCTACAGCCTCAACGTCGGCAGCATCCTACTGGGATTGTAAGATTGCCGCGCTTTGGCGCAATAACGATTGCGTCCGATCGCGCGATACCTTTATTTCTTTTCACTATACTTTGCGATTGATATCAGCCATGTCTAGCTGTTTTAATAGCTCTTGTATCTCATTCATCTTGTGATTAAAAAGCTTTTTGCTACGGTGATCGTTCGGCATTTGCGCTTGCTTTACGGACTCAGACTGAATCTCACACTTCAAATTAGTTTCCGCAAACCGTTGAAGCTTTTCTTCCAACTCAGTGGCTCGATCTGTAAGTGGCTCGATCCACAATAGCACCCCATATCGTCCTCCCCAGCCGCGAGGATTGCTGAACTCAACAATTTGTCGCTTGGCATTTAAGCCGACGATCCGCATGTCGAACTGGTTTTTTGGTAGTCGCCCATAGTTAAGAACCTTGAATCCTTCACTGTAAAGGAAGGATTCAATTGCTGATGCAAATTGCGGATTTTGTGTTCTACCTTTAGGGTAATCGCAAAACATTGTGAGCGACATATCGGCATATAGAAACTGATTTTCATCGGCACAATGTACGCTTTGTGTGCCGAGGATCAACAACGTGACTAAAGCTGATAATTGAGGTCTCATGAATCACCTAACGCACGAATAAAGACATAAATGCCGTGCAAGCTTAGATATGGCTTCATATCCACTTTCGCCAATCTCAAGCGAAGAGGTTAATATAAAATATGGCTGCCTACCCCCGCTTTAACCACCGTGCGACATCCAGCGCGAAATAGGTCAATATGCCATCTGCGCCCGCGCGTTTAAATGCCAGTAGCGATTCCATCACGCACGCTTCCTCATTGAGCCAGCCGTTTTGTGCGGCGGCTTTGAGCATGGCGTATTCGCCGCTGACTTGGTACACAAATGTTGGGGCTTTGAATTCATCTTTTACGCGGCGCAAGATGTCCAAGTACGGCATGCCCGGTTTGACCATGACCATGTCCGCGCCTTCTTGCAAATCTAGCCCCACTTCCCATAACGCTTCGTCAGCATTGGCGGGATCCATTTGATAGGTGTATTTATTGCCCGCGCCGAGGTTGCCGCTGGAGCCGACGGCATCGCGAAACGGGCCATAAAAGCTGGACGCATATTTGGCTGAATAGGCCATGATGCGGGTGTGAATATGACCCTTGGCATCCAGCGCAGCGCGCACGGCGGCGATGCGGCCATCCATCATGTCCGAAGGTGCAACAATATCCGCCCCAGCCTGGGCGTGGATTTGTGCTTGCTGCGCCAGCATCGCTACGGTTTCGTCATTCAACACATAGCCGCTGGCATCAATCAAACCATCTTGGCCGTGGCTGGTGTAGGGGTCGAGGGCGATGTCGGTGATGACGCCCAGCTCTGGAAAATGTTTTTTGAGCACGGTCACCACGCGGGGGACTAAGCCGTCGGGGTTGAGTGCTTCGCGTGCGTCTTCGGTTTTAAGCGCGTGGGTAATCACTGGAAAAAGGGCGATAGCGGGAATGCCAAGGGCTACACACTCCTCCGCTTGCACCAGTAGTTTATCCAGCGTCAGGCGCGAGATGCCGGGCATAGAGGCGATGACTTCGCTGCGGTTATTGCCATCCAACACGAACACCGGATAAATCAGATCGTGCGCGGTCAACGTATTTTCGCGCATCAAGTTACGTGAGAAATTATCACGGCGCATACGGCGCATTCTTTTGTTCGGGTACGCTGCAAGTGGGTGCATAAAATTTAATCCTTATAGCAATTATTTTTTGTGGAACGCCATTTTTTATGGAACTCTGGGCAAATTTCATTATCTACCCGTTCGGATAATGCAAATTATCCCCCTGCCATTCCCCCGGCGGGGTGTTTTAACGCTGCAGTTAAAACATTTTGTACCCCTAACCTTCCCCCCTTTGGTTAGGGGTATTTTTTTGCCCAACAGAATGCTACTGCGCTCAACATGACTGCGTTGCTCAAGCTCTCAAAATGCTCACCTACCTTGAGTAGGCTGCGCTTTTTCGACCTTTCGCGCCTTGTCTTGTTATCGCTCGCGACGCATTCTAAACGATGCTATTGCGCTCAACAAAACCCCGTCATTCCCGTCTGCGCGGGATTATTAGTATTTAAGTGAGCTGCGAATTCTAATCCGCCGCTAACCAGCCTGCAATTACAGCTTCGGCTTCTTCCATGCCGACCTTTTTCAAACTGGAAAATAATTGTACGGAGCAGTTTGGGTAATATTCGTTGATGTGCGACTTTACGCGACTCAGGGTGAGCGTTGCCTGCTGGCGGCTGAGTTTGTCTGATTTAGTCAGCAGAATATGTACAGGCTTGCCCGTGGGCATAAACCATTCCAGCATGCGTTCGTCCAGCTCGCTTAAGGGGTGCCGCGAATCCATGATGAGCACCAAGCCGCAGAGTGTCTCGCGGGTTTGCAAATAAACATTGAGCAAATTCTCCCAATGCGCTTTGATGGCGGGCGGTACTTTGGCATAGCCATAGCCCGGTAAATCAACCAGAAAGCGGCTGTCGCCCAAGCTAAAATAATTTAGATGCTGCGTGCGCCCCGGCGTTTTGCTGGTGTAGGCCAAGCGCACATGGTTGGCCAACGTGTTAATCGCGCTGGATTTTCCTGCATTGGATCGTCCGACAAACGCCACTTCTTTGCCGCCATGCAAGGGCAATGCGTGCAGATCGTTGACGGTGGTAAAAAACGCGGCTTGGCTAAAGAGTCCCATGTTAACCTGCTGCAAAAATCGCGTCGGCAACGGCGATGGTCTGCGCGATGTCGGCCTCGGTATGCGCCGCAGACACAAAGCCCGCTTCAAATGCAGAAGGAGCGAGATACACGCCTTTTTCCAACATGGCATGAAAAAATTTGTTGAACGCATTTTTATCGCACGCCATCACCTCGGCGTAACTGGTCGGCAGGGCAGGGCTGAAATATACGCCGAACATGCCGCCTATGGATTGCGCGCAAAATGGAATGCCATGTTTTTTCGCGCTGGCGGTTAGGCCATTAGTAAGTTGCTGCGTCATCTTTGCGAGGCGATCATAAAAGCCTGGCACTTGCACCAGCTTTAACGTAGCCAAGCCCGCCGCGATAGACAGCGGATTGCCCGACAGCGTGCCTGCTTGGTACACCGCGCCGAGCGGGGCGAGACATTGCATGATGTCGCGCCGCCCACCAAACGCTGCCGTCGGCAGCCCACCGCCCATCACTTTGCCGAGCGTGGTTAAATCCGGCTGAATGTTGAAATGCCCTTGCGCGCCGCGCAAACCCACGCGAAAGCCAGTCATCACTTCGTCTAAAATCAGCACCACGCCATGCTCGGTGCATAGCTTGCGGAGCGCGCTTAAGAACTCTGGCTTAGGCATAATTAAATTCATATTGCCGGCCACAGGTTCAATAATCACCGCCGCAAATTCATGCCCCATTTGTGTGAACACGCGCTCTAACGCAGCGGTGTCGTTATAGTCCAGCACGGTGGTCAGCGCGGCAATTTCCGCAGGCACGCCGGATGAGCTGGGCTGGCCAAAAGTCAGCGCGCCAGAGCCCGCTTTAACCAGCAGCCCGTCGGCATGGCCGTGATAGCAGCCTTCAAATTTAATAATACGGCTGCGCCCCGTGTAGCCGCGCGCTAGGCGAATCGCGCTCATGGTGGCCTCGGTGCCAGAACTCACCAGCCGCACCATGTCCATGCTCGGCAATAATTTACATAATAGCTCGGCCATTTCTAGCTCGACTGCTGTCGGCGCGCCAAAGCCCAAGCCTTGTGCGGCGGCATCTTGCACAGCTTTAACAACATCGGGATGGGTGTGGCCGACGATCATCGGCCCCCATGAGCCGACGTAATCAATATATTTTTTATCGTCTGCATCCCACACACACGCACCCTGCCCACGCTTGAAAAATAGCGGTGTGCCACCGACCGATTTGAACGCGCGTACGGGCGAATTTACGCCACCGGGAATGAGGCGTTGCGATTGCTCGAAGAGCGTTAGATTGAGTGAAGTCATGAGGCGAAATCCTAAGAGAGCTAAACAGGTGTTGGAAATAAACCAGAAAATTTTTGTGCGGTGGCGCAAATATTGGGGGCATCAAACAGTGCTGAAATAACCGCCAAGGCATCTGCACCTGCTTGCACCAAAGGCGCGCCGTTGCTTAAGGTAATGCCGCCAATCGCGACTATCGGCACGGTGAGTTGGGCACGTGCCAGCGATAAAATTTCTTTGTTCGCCACCACCGCGTGGGGCTTGGTGGATGACGCATAAAACGCACCAAACGCGACGTAATCTGCACCTGCCCTGGCGGCATTAATCGCGGCAGGCAAGCGGTTATAGCAAGAGATGCCGATCAGTTTATTCGCCCCCAACACGGCGCGCGCCTCGGCTACGCCGCCATCTCCCGCACCCAGATGCACGCCATCGGCCTCTACATGCGCGGCCAGCAACACATCATCATTCACAATAAACGGGACGGAAAATTCGTGTGCTAATTTGCGTAAAGCCAGTGCTTGCTCACGGTGCAGCGTAAGGCTGGCGGTCTTGTTGCGATATTGCAGTACGCTGATGCCACCGATCAAAGCCTGTCGAACGCGGCGCAGCAAATCAGCCGTATCAGTGCAATCTGGAGTGATGGCATAAACGCCGTTAATGGCGTGTAGCTGATTTAAATCAATGGCGGATGCCAGAGTCGTCATCCTCGTCGTCATCTTCATCCTGCGCCCAAAATAAGCGATCCGGTATGTGCTGCCCCATGCCGGGACGGAAGCCGTGTTTCAATGCCTGCCAGGTGTATTCCTGCGCCTCTTTCACTGCCTCATCCACGGGTAGCCCATTCGCCAGCAGCGCGGCAATGGCCGAAGCCAAGGTGCAGCCAGAGCCATGATAAATGCCGGGCAAGCGCGGCCACGGCTCTTCTCCCACCACACCTTGTTCGCCATATAGCGTGTTGATAACCTTGGGCGTGTGTTCGTGCGTGCCAGTAATTAAAACGTATTCGCAGCCCATTTGCAGCAAATGCTTGGCACATTCTTTTAACGGCAAAACGCTTTGCGTGCTGCTTTCTTCGCCGTCATCATCTTGCACCAAGCGACGTGCCTCAATGCTATTTGGCGTGAGCACCGTGGTTTGCGGCAGCAATAATTCGCGCAGCGCGTCCAACATATTTTCGTCAGCCAACTCGTCTCCGCGCCCAGAGGCCAGCACCGGATCAAACACCAGCGGAATGTCGGGATAGTCAGACAAAATCGCGGCAATAACCGCAATATTTTCTACGCTACCCAGCAAGCCAATTTTGAACGCCGCCACAGGCATGTCTTCCAGCACCGCGCGCGCTTGATCGTTAACCCAATCGGCATCAATCGGCAATACGTCGTCTACGCCGCGCGTATCTTGCACCGTGATCGCCGTCACTACCGTTAGCGCGTGGCAACCCATGCTGGCTATGGTCAACAAATCAGCCTGCAAACCTGCGCCGCCGCTGGGGTCAGTCGCACCAAAACACAGAACAATCGGGGGGATATCAAACATGGCGGCAGCGTTCATTGTAAAATGCAAAAGTAAACCGTGATTCTAACTTAAATTAACCATTATGACCGCCCACCCTGAATATAAGACCTACATGTGCCTCATCTGCGGCTGGCTGTACAACGAAGCCGAGGGCGCACCCGAAGATGGAATTTTGCCCGGCACGCGCTGGGAAGATGTGCCGCTAAACTGGACGTGCCCAGAATGCGGCGCACGCAAAGATGATTTTGAAATGGTGGAGTTTTGATTGGGGCGGGGGTGTCTGGGGTGGTTATTATTTCCAGCGTGGACATGAAAAAAGGTATGATAAAAAATGTTTTAAGCCGCCCATGTTTAAGTTAAGGTGAAAGAAAAATGATCACCCCTCGCCCAGCTTTGAAGTTCATCGATTTATTTTGCGGCATAGGAGGTTTTCGCGTTGCCGCCGAGCAAATATGCCGCGAGCAAAATATCACGCCGACCTGCGTGTTTTCAAGCGATATTGATCCCGATGCGCAGCGCACCTACGAAGCAAATTTTGGTGAAAAGCCTGATGGCGACATCACCCAAATTGACGCAAAAAACATTCCCGATCACGATATTTTATTTGCCGGATTTCCGTGTCAGCCGTTTAGCATCTGCGGCGATGGCAAAGGCTTTGAAGATACGCGAGGTACTTTGTTTTTTGACATCGCGCGAATATTGGAAACAAAAAAACCAGAGGCATTTGTACTCGAAAACGTCAAGCAATTGCGCGGCCACAACGAAGGCAAAACACTGGCGCACATTGTGGGTAGTTTGCGTGAATTAGGTTATTTCACGGATTATCGTGTGCTGAACGCGCTGGATTTTGGCGTACCGCAAAAGCGCGAGCGGATTTTTATTGTTGGTTTCCGCAAGCTGATCAAATTTGCTTGGCCAATGGGGGGGATTCCAATGCGTCCGCTCTCGGCGATTTTAGAAAGTAAAGTGCCAGATTTTTATATCGCCTCAGAAAAAATTCGCACTAACCGAATAGAAAAACGTAGCGGCAAGCAGCAACACAATGAACCCACCATTTGGCACGAGAATAAAGGCGGCAACATTAGTGCCTATCCCTATTCCTGCGCGTTACGCGCTGGGGCTTCGTATAACTATTTGCTGGTTGACGGCGAGCGCAGGTTAACCGAGCGTGAAATGCTGCGCCTGCAAGGTTTTCCAGACACTTACAAAGTTGTTTGCGGCTATCAGGCAACCAGAAAGCAGGCCGGAAATTCGGTTGCGGTGCCTTGCGTCGCAGCAGTTGTGCGCGAAGTTTTTGCAGCGATGGAATGGGGGAAATCACCGATGGTTAATAACACGTCCGTTCGGCCTAGTGCTCAATTTAGTTTGGAGTTAATGCAGAAAATGCCCGTTTACAATGTGCGGAGAGCCTGATGGCAAGCAGTCTTGAAGAGGCAAGAAACCGGCTGGATTCGCTGATTAAAAAAGCGCGCGTAGATATGTATAAACCCATACAGATCGCCGAAGTACTGCGGCAAGCCAGATTGAAGAGCGAAATAAATGTAGGTGACCTCGAAAGTTTTCGCAATCCGTCGCTGCGCTGGCGAGACGAAATAACGAAACGTTTACTCGGCAAAGTCTCCACTTCCTCGGCGCGGTATCAGCACGATATTTGGAACGAATCTGCCATGCCAGTGCCTCTTTTGAAAATTCTTGACAAGGAAAATAAGCGCACCGGAGGCGGCGTGGAACGCTATATCTACCTGCGTTTTAATGAGCGGCAAGAAACCGTGGCAAGCATGATTGCATTTATCGAGGGCGCGTCCCCAATAAATTTCAAACTTGATGAATTGCTGGAAAAATTCATCAAGCAAGCTGGCATCAAACGCAGCGTTGACAAGGCGTACGAGATTGTTGCTTATAGCTTGTTTGAGACTGTGGTGTCGGCTTTGCAGGCAACTATCAAAGTGAGTGTCCCCAGCAGCAGCAAAAATTTGCTCAGCGAATTTTCTGATTTAGCGCGTGTGTTGCTTGGTGTTGATGCGGATAAGCCAAGCTGGGAAACCGCAGCGCGCATCTATCGTGTCGGCGTGACCAATGCGGCTGACAGGGGGGCTGGACATGTGGGCGAATTTTGGCCCCGCCATTCAGGTAAAGCATTTGACGCTGGATAGCTCGCTGGCACAAACCATCATCGACCAAGTTGAAAGCGATCACATCGTTATCGTCTGCCGTGACGCAGATGCGAAGGTGATCGAAGTGGTCGCCAAGCAAATCAACTGGGGACGGCGGGTGCGCGGAATCGTGCGCGAGTCGGAATTGGTCGCTTGGTATGAGCGGTGTTTGCGCGGCGAAAATTCCGCCATCCTTGCCCAACCCTTGTTGAAACGGCTGTCCGATGGATTCAAAGCCGAGTTTCCGCAAGAAGGTGCAATGGCCGATTTTTTACACGAGCGTGGTTATCTTGCCGCTAAACCAGATCAGACGTGGGATTTTTGATTGATCTACCGCATAAATTAGATATTTATCTTGTCCCAGCCACAAACCCTGTTATCCGCGCAAACTCTGCCACCCCTAAATTTTCTGCGCGGAGTTGGGCATCTATATCTAGGTGCTTAAAATCGGTTTCATTCAAATAACTTTTCAGCGTGTTTCGCAATGTTTTGCGGCGTTGGCCGAATGCTGCCGCGACAATTTGTGCGAAAAGCGTTTCGTTTTGCACGACTATTTCACTGCGCGGGAGCGGGGTCATGCGGACGATGGCAGAGTTCACCGCAGGGGCGGGGCGAAAAGATTCCGGTGGGACATCCATTAATTTTTCCATGCGGAACCGATATTGCAGCATGACCGATAACCGCCCGTATGCCGGCGTTGAAGGCGCGGCTACCATGCGTTCGACGACTTCGTCTTGCAGCATAAAATGCATATCTTGTATGCGCTCGGCGTGGTCAGCAAAATGAAACAGTAGCGGTGAGGAGATGTTGTACGGCAAATTTCCCACTACGCGCAGCGGCGCGGGTAGGGTGGTGAGATTAAAGGTGAGCGCGTCTTGCGCGTGGATGACGAGCCGCGTGTTGGCGTTATTTTGCGGGTAATCTTTTTCCAGCAGCGCGATCAGATCACGATCAATTTCGATCACATGTAGCTTTTTTATTTGCTTCAGCAAAGGTCGCGTCAGCGCACCGAGGCCAGGGCCAATTTCTACCATATGATCGTCGGGCTTAGGTTGTATGCAGCGCACAATGCGGGCGATGATTTGGGCATCGACCAAAAAATTTTGCCCGAAGCGTTTTTTGGCTTTATGGGACATAGAGGGGTTTTTGGCTCATGGGGTTTTATACATTATGCGGGGTGCTGATGCTGCGCCATATCCGCCGCAAGCTGTATCGCCTCTAGCAGGCTGCCCACTTCCGCGCGTCCGCTGCCCGCCAAATCTAGCGCGGTGCCGTGGTCAACCGAGGTGCGGATAATCGGCAAGCCCAACGTGACATTGACCCCGCGACCAAAGCTGGCGTGCTTCAACACGGGTAAGCCTTGGTCGTGATACATCGCCAACACGCAATCGCATTCCGTCAGGCGATGCGGGGTAAACAAAGTATCGGCGGGCAGCGGCGGGCTGACATTCATACCCTGCGCGCGCAACTGGTTTAATACCGGAATAATAATTTCAATTTCTTCGCGCCCCAAATGACCGTCTTCACCGGAATGTGGGTTGAGTCCGGCCACTAAAATTCGCGGTTGTGCAATGCCAAAAAACTGGATTAAACCGTGATGGAGAGTGAGCAAAATATTGTTTAACAATGTTGCGGTAATGGCATTCGGCACATCGCGCAAAGCCAGATGCGTGGTGGCTAAGGCGACGCGCAGGCCGCCGCCAACCAGCATCATCACCGCATTTTCCACGCCGCATTGCCGCGCCAGAAACTCGGTGTGGCCGCTAAAAGAAAACCCCGCACTATTGATGATGCCTTTGTGTACGGGCGCGGTGACCATGCCTGCAAACTCACCTGCCAGACAGCCTTGCACGGCACGTTGCAGCGTATTCAACACATACGGGCTGTTGGCTG
>JANONT010000016.1:0-4938 GCA_031420955.1 Candidatus Nitrotoga sp.
CTGGACGATATCGTTAACGACAATAACTACAAAACCAGGCTCATTAACACCATGTCGGAAAGCGGGCATATTGTGGCGCGGGTTAGCCGCACGCTGGTGCTGTTGAGCGACACGGCGCAGATGGACATAGAAAAGAAAAAAATTGATGCGGCCTATAAAAGCTATGACGACGCGCGCAATGCCTTAGATAAGACTCAGGCTAGCGAAGCGGGGCAGGCCCTGCGTGCCAAGATACAGGAGGCGCAAGCATTGGCTCATCCGTTAAATAATCAGGTGATTGAGCTGGCTTATGCCCAAAAAGATGCGGAGGCGATTAAGTTGTTGCTGGAAAAGGCGGGGCCGGCCAGCAGCAAGTGGCAGGATGCGTTAGATGAGTATTTGGTTTATCAAGAAAAATTAACCAAGCAAGCAGCGGAGGACTCCGTGGCAACCTATCAAAGCGCACTGATGCTGGTGCTGGTGTTAACCGCGTTAGCGGTGCTGGCCGGGGTGCTGGTGGCATGGTGGGTAACGCGCAGCATCACCGGACCGGTAACCAATGCCATGTCCGTAGCCCAGCTGGTGGCAACGGGCGATCTCACCAGCCACATCGAGGCGCAGGGGCAGGATGAAACCGGCAAGCTGATGTCCGCGCTGCACGACATGAACAGCAATCTGTTTAATATTGTGACAGGCGTGCGTGCCAGCGTGGACACCATTGCCACGGCATCCAAGCAAATTGCGGTGGGCAATAACGATCTGTCGCAGCGTACAGAAGAGCAGGCTTCGTCATTGGAAGAAACGGCATCTGCAATGGAAGAGCTGACCTCGACCGTCAAGCAAAATGCCGAGAACGCCAAGCAAGCCAACCAACTGGCGCGGGGTGCCAGCGATGTCGCAGTAAAAGGCGGCGACGTGGTAGGCAAGGTGGTGGTGACCATGGCTTCGATTAACGAATCCTCCAATAAAATTGTGGACATTATCAGCGTCATCGAAGGCATCGCTTTCCAAACCAATATCCTCGCACTGAATGCGGCGGTCGAAGCGGCGCGGGCGGGTGAACAAGGGCGCGGCTTTGCCGTGGTCGCCTCAGAAGTACGGAGCCTGGCGCAGCGTTCTGCAGCGGCCGCTAAAGAAATAAAAGCACTGATTGGGGATTCGGTCGTCAAGGTTGATGGCGGCACTAAGCTGGTGGATGAGGCTGGAAAAACCATGGAAGAAATCGTCACCGCCGTGAAGCGTGTGACCGACATTATGGCCGAGATTTCGGCGGCATCGTCCGAGCAGAGCGTGGGCATCGAACAGGTGAATCAGGCTATCGCGCAAATGGATGAAGTGACGCAGCAGAATGCCGCACTGGTAGAGCAAGCGGCGGCGGCGGCAGAATCGCTAGAAGAAGAAGCGCAAAATTTAGCGAAATCAGTGAGCGTGTTTAAGCTCGATGGTGCGGGAAGCACAGCGATGCAAACCAGACATGTGGCGGTTGCGCGCCAGGCCAGCGGCGTCAGTCGGATAGCGGCCAAGCCTGCTACACGCGCATTGGCTGCAAAAAGGCCAGCCAATAAACCAGCCAAAGCATTGCCGGAAAATGAGAGTGAAGAGGAATGGAAAGAATTTTAAGCGGGGTTAATTTTATTTGAATGCGTCAGTATTTTTTTTACTCGCTCCCGCCTTCGGCCCCCTCGCTGCGCTCTCCCCACCCTTCTCCCGTGGGGAAAGCGTAGCGAGGGTGAGAGAACAATCAGGCGTTATTAAATGAGGAATTAAATCAAATAAAAATCAAAGCTGTAAAAAATAAAAAAATCATAGCCAGCGCAGGGTGGGGCAAGCTTCATCTGTTGGAACGACTAGCCATCTACCTGTGTGGGGCACGCAGACTATCTCTGAAATTGAAATAAACCATGATGAATCAAGAAATTTTAAGGAGCGGTAAAGAGCGTGAATTTTCGTTCACCACGCATGATTTCGAGACGGTGAGCAAGCTCATTTATGACCACGCCGGCATTGTCATGAACGACTCTAAACAGGATTTGGTTTACAGCCGTTTGGCGCGTCGCTTGAGGATTACCGGCACGGAGTCATTTAGTGCTTACCTCAAATTGTTAGATGAAAAAAAGGGTGATGAGTGGCAAGAATTTACCAATTCGCTGACCACGAATCTGACTTCTTTTTTTCGTGAAGAGCATCACTTCCCAGTGTTGGCCGAACATTTGCGCGCACGCTATGACAAAGAGCCGAACGAGCCGATTGTGCTGTGGTGCTCTGCCGCCTCAACTGGCGAAGAGCCTTATTCGATGGCTATGACAGCGATGCAAGCTTTTGAAAGTGCGCGGCCACCGGTCACGATCATTGCCACGGATTTAGATACCAATGTGCTGAAAGCGGCCAGCGCGGGCGTGTATGCCGATGAGCGCGTGGAAAAATTAGAGCCCAACCTGGTTAAAAAGTTTTTTATGCGCGGCACAGGTCAACAAGCCGGCTTGGTCAAAGTGCGACCCGCGCTGCGCGAGCTGATTTCGTTTCGCCAACTTAATTTATTGGCAGATAAGTGGCCTTTGCGTTTTCCGCTGGATGCTATTTTTTGTCGCAATGTGATGATCTATTTTGATAAGCCCACACAATTGGAAATATTGAAAAAATTTGAGCCGCTTTTGCGTGAGGACGGCTTGCTGTTCATGGGGCATTCGGAAAGTTTTTTTCACTCGGATGCGAATTTTAAATTGCGCGGCAAAACAGTTTATGGATTGGCTGTTGAAGCAACAAAAAAACGTGGCCCGCCGTAAAAAATTATGCCGATTGTCAAAGCCTATGAAGAAATATTGTCGCCCAATCTTTACTACGACAAGCGTTTTGAAACAGAGGCGGTCAAATTATTGCCCGGCGAATATTTTGTCACCCCGCGCAATCTGTTGTTGGTGACCGTGCTCGGCTCGTGCGTGGCGGCGTGCGTCCGAGATCGCACCAGCGGCATTGGCGGCATGAACCATTTTATGTTGCCTGGCGATAGCGGCGATGTGTTGAGCAGCTCGGCGCGTTATGGCGTGTATGCGATGGAAAAAATGATTAACGAATTACTCAAAGCGGGCGCGCAACGCGGCAATTTGGAGGCAAAATTATTTGGGGGGGGGAATGTGTTGCGCGGCTTTACCGTAGCCAATGTGGGTGAGCGCAACGCAGAATTTGCGCTGAATTATTTGCGCACTGAACACATTGCGGTGGTGGCGCAAGATTTGTTGGATATTTACCCGCGCAAAGTTTATTTTTTTCCAAAGACTGGGCGGGTGTTGGTGAAACAGTTGCGTGATGTACACAACGATACTATCGTGGATAGAGAGCAGGCGTATCGCTCGCGGATTAGGGTGGCGGAGGTGCAAGGGGATGTGGAGTTGTTTTAACAGGGGGTGAAAAACGGCTGCGCTCAGCATCGCGGTGTTGCCCAAGGGCTTGAAATGCTCGTTGGCATCGAGTCAACTCCGCTTTCTCAGCTTCGTGCACCTTGCGCTGCGATCGCTCGCGACGTTTTTCAACACCCTGTTGGGAGCAACAACCCTTGGCGATCTCTGACGGCAAGACTGGGTCAGCGGGAGATGTAAGTAAATATTTTTTATAGGTGTATAGGGGCATCCCCTTTTCGTTCTAATCGGCTAGTCAGAATAAAATAAATTAAGGGCCTGACCGTGCAAAAAAAAATTAAAGTGTTGGTGATCGACGACTCGGCTTTGATACGCAGCTTGCTCAAAGAAATTATCAACAGCTACCCCGACCTGGAAACGGTGGGCGCGGCGGCCAA
Organism: Candidatus Nitrotoga sp.; assembly: GCA_031420955.1. Classification (GTDB taxonomy): domain Bacteria; phylum Pseudomonadota; class Gammaproteobacteria; order Burkholderiales; family Gallionellaceae; genus Nitrotoga. The sequence goes on from JANONT010000016.1 coordinate 3,770, forward strand.
TCCTTTTCAGGCAAGGGATATGATTAAGGCGCTCAACCCTGACGTGCTGACCTTGGATGTGGAAATGCCGGAGATGGATGGCTTGTCTTTTTTAGAAAAGCTGATGCGCTTGCGCCCCATGCCGGTGCTGATGATTTCCAGCGTAACCGAGCAAGGATCGGAAGCGGCGTTGCGTGCGTTAGAGTTGGGCGCGGTCGATTATCTGGCCAAGCCTAAAACGGGCATCGCCGAAGGAATGCAATTTTATGCGGATGAGATTGCCGAAAAAATAAGAATGGCGTTTAGTGCGCGGGTGGTGAAGCTGGGCGCAAATGGGTACGAAGTTAGAACAGCTTTACCGTTGCTGGGCAACCGTATTAGCACGACAGAAAAAATTGTGGTGGTGGGTGCGTCTACTGGCGGCACAGAGGCCATCAAAGAATTTTTAATGCGGATGCCCGCCGATGCGCCGGGGATTTTAATTACGCAACATATGCCCTCTTCGTTTACGAAATCATTCGCGAATCGGCTGGATGGGCTGTGTAAAATTAAAGTCACGGAAGCGGTGGATGGGGAGCGCGTTTTGCCCGGTCACGCTTACATTGCGCCGGGAGATTGGCATTTGTCGCTACGCCGCAGCGGGGCAAATTATGTGACTGAGCTAAGCCAGTCCGCCCCGGTTAATCGGCATCGTCCCTCGGTGGATGTGCTGTTCCGTTCGGCGGCGCGTCATGCGGGTAAAAATGTCATTGGCGCGATTATGACGGGCATGGGTAAAGATGGTGCGTTGGGAATGCTGGAAATGCATCAGGCAGGTGCTTATAATTTGGCACAAGATGAAGCCAGTTGTGTGGTATTTGGTATGCCCAAGGAGGCCATTGCGGCGGGCGGGGTGGATGAGGTGGTGGGCATTACCGATATGACGCAGCGGGTGTTACTGAAATTGATGAAGGGTGGTGGGGCGGGCAACCGGGTGTAATTCCAATTCGCGTTAAAAACGATAACTGTGTTGGCATCGTCTTTGGCTCCTAGCCGTACTCAAATGTACTGTCTTCGTCGCCTCATCCTTGCCGCCTTGTTCTCCTTTCTAACGCGAACTGGAATAAAAAGGCATCTCTCAAAATCTAAGAAAACGCTGATTAAGTCGTCATCCCCGCGCAGGCGGGGATCCAGCTTATTGATTTGACTGG
>JANONT010000017.1:0-7422 GCA_031420955.1 Candidatus Nitrotoga sp.
CAACAGAGGATTATACATTATTTGTAATAGCCGTATTATGTGTCCATAAATAAATAGTTCCATTTGTCATTCCGGCATTCATTTTTATAAAAACATCAGCATCAATTGCTGAAGGATATGGGTTTCCGATAAGAATCTCAATAACATCAGAAATGATGTCGCCATCCAACTAATCCACAATGGTCTTGATATTAAGTTTTTTGATCTCTTCTCGTTCACGGTTAATCTTTTGATCGTAATCGCGAACCCTATCGCTCTTTTCACGCTCCAATCTGCTGAGTTGGGATTCGTGCGTACTTACTGATCACGATATTTCCTGAACTTTTCTGGCAATCTCGGCTTCTTTTTTTGGGTCACTCATGTTAATGCTCCTCTCATTGGTTATTGAAATGAATTTCTGTTAGTAGTCATGACTCAGCCGACATTTTCAATGCTGACTGAATCAGCTCCCACCGGTTATGGTAAGAACGAAGTTCCGGAAATTTTGAAAATCTCACCTTCCCCCAACTTTCGGTTCTTGGTAACGCTTGAGCAATATCAACGGGAAGAATGAAATATTCTGGCGGGCTGGCCTCGGTTTTTCCATCTTTAGAGCCTCGATTGAGAAGAGCGATAACGACAAAGTCACATTCAAAATTCTGGATGATGAAACCTTCGGCCTTCGTTCTCCAACGACTTTTTACCTGAATTCGCACCGAAATATTTTTTTCGGCGTTGACCGCAACTAGGTCATAGCCTTTCATGTTCGTGTAACTCTTGAATGCGGGGATGCCCTCAATAAGCAGATTGCCGAGAACCAGAAACTCTGCACCAGCGGACTCCAACTGCGTATTTTGGCGAGCCATTGAATATTCCTAACTTAAAATAGAAAACATTTTCATACCTTCGCAATATCGCCCATACAAAGCCGCCTTGTCAATAAATAATGTAAAAGCTTACATTTCATTTAGCTGGAGCAATATTCTGCTGGATTTTCATTTTAGGGCAGCCTGAAATTTCGCGAATGGAAGGTAAAGTCGTTTCCCAAGATTCCCCTCAATCTGCTTGATCGGATGCGCGCAGAGATTCTGCGTGCGCCACTACAGTATCCGCACTGAGGAAACCTACCTCGACTGGGCGCGCTGGTTTATTTTGTTCCACGGCAAGCGCCACCCCAAGGATATGGGGGCTGATGAAGTTCAAAGTTTTTTGAGCTAGCTGGCTGTGCATGTGAAAACAGGGGGCAGCCCGTTTGCCTGATAAACACCACTCCAATTCCAATCTCACTGAAACCTTAGCGCATCAATAGGCCGTAATTTAGCCGCTTGCCGCGCCGGATACCAGCCGAAGAATATTCCCACCGCAGTCGCCACGGTAAACGCCAGCAAAATGGAGCCAAGCGTAATAACCACGTTGATGTCGGCCATCGCTTGAGCGGCCAGCGCGCCGCCGATGCCGAGAATCACGCCGATCAAGCAGCCGATGATGGAAATGATGATCGCCTCCAGCAAAAATTGCAGCAAGATGTCGCGGTCGCGTGCGCCTATCGCCATGCGGATGCCGATCTCGCGGGTGCGTTCGGTGACCGATACCAACATGATATTCATGATGCCGATGCCGCCCACCAGCAGCGAAATAGAGGCGATGATGCCCAGCATGAGCGACATCACCGCCGTGGTTTCAGCGGCGGTATTCGCCATCGCGGTGAGGTTGCGCACGTTGAAATCGCTCTCGGCTCCTTCGCGGATACGATGCCGCTGGCGCAATAATTCATTGATCGATTTTTCTGCGGCGGGCATGGCCTCGGCAGATGCAGCCTGCACCATAATCATTCTGACCGTGCCTGCAAACTGGCTGCCCAGCAACTTGCGCTGCGCGGTAGTAATGGGTACGAGAACGGTATCATCCTGATCGCGGCCATTCAAACTTTGCCCTTTCGCGCTCAACACGCCCAGCACAATGTAGGGGCTATTTTTAATGCGTATCGTTTTGCCGACTGGATTTTCATCGCCGAATAAATTATCGACGACTGTTTTACCGAGTAACGCGACGCGTGTGGCGGAACGAACATCTGAATCAGAAAAAGGCGTGCCTTCATCCAGCGTCCAATTACGCACCGTAAAATAACTCGGCGTTGTACCCATAACCTGGGTGCTCCAATTGCGCGCGCCATAAATAACCTGTGCCGCATCAGACACAGACGGTGCGGCTCCTGCGACTGTAGACAATTCTGCTATGGCCTCGGCATCATTCGCAGTCAACGTGGGAGTCGCACCCGACCCCATACGAACGCCGCCGCCCGAAGTGGGCGCCCCGGACAATACAATAAATAAATTGCTGCCCATCGACTCGATGGATTCTTGCACCTGCTGCTGCGCGCCCAAGCCCACCGCCTGCATGATGATGACCGCGCTCACGCCGATGACCATGCCGAGCATGGTTAAAATAGTCCGCAAGCGGTTGGCCCACATTGCGGTCCAAGCTTCGTTGAGCATCGCGATCATCATATTTTTTGCTGCGCCTGGGTTGGCAAATGGGCTTCTGGAACCCCATCATAAACAACACGCCCATCGGCCAAACGCACCAGCCGATGCGCGTAAGCGGCGACCTCGGCTTCGTGCGTGATGAGCGCAATGGTAATACCATCGCGTTTATTTAATTCGGAAAATAAATCCATAATTTCGTGACCGGTATGCGAATCTAAATTACCCGTCGGCTCGTCGGCCAATAATAATTTAGGGCGATTGATGAGCGCGCGCGCAATGGCGACACGCTGTTGCTGCCCACCGGAAATTTGGCTGGGGCGCGAATCGCGATATTTTGTCAAGCCCACTTTGTGCAACATTTCCTCTGCCCGCGCAACGCGCTCATCTCGCGCGACCTTGCTGTAAACCAGCGGCAGCGCGACGTTGTCCACCAAGCTGGCACGCGGCAGCAAATTGAACCCCTGGAAAACAAAGCCGATTAAATCATTACGCAAATGCGCCAACGTGTCTCTGTCCATCGTATTCACATCGCGGCCATTCAGCAAATAAGTACCACTGGTGGCACTGTCCAGACATCCTAAAATATTCATGAGCGTCGATTTACCCGAACCCGACGCGCCCATAATCGCCACAAATTCGCCGTGCATTATTTGCGCGGATAAATCATGCAGCACCGGCATCACGCCTGCCGCAGAAATATATTCTTTATATAAATGCTGGATGCGTATGACGGGGCTGGAATTTCCTTGCTGGCCATCGGTTGGCGCGGCCTCCATCAGAAAAACCTCATGCCGCCTGCGGCAGGTTTTTTAGCCGCCTGCGATTTATCATCCACGATGATGTCGGAGTCCTCATCCAGCCCGCTGCTCAGCACTTCGGTGTGGCGGTTATCGGTAATGCCCGTGATAATTTTAATCGGCTTGGGCTGGCCATTTTCCAATACGTAAATCGTGCTACTTGAACCTTGCACGGCTGTTTTTTCTACCGGCTTAGCGGGCTTCTTTTTATCTCCTGGTATTTTTATTTCTGGTGCTTTTATTTCTGGCTTTTTAGTTTCTGGTGTCGGGCTATCAACACGCGATTTTTCTGTGGGATAAACCGGAACAACCGGACGAAAACGCAACGCCGCATTGGGTATCAACAGGGCATCATCGCGCTGTGCGGTGTTAATGCTGACATAGGCCGTCATGCCTGGCATCAAAGTCAAATCGGCGTTATTCACTGCGATCACCACATTGTAAGTGACCACATTTTGTTGCGTGGTGGGGTTCAGCCGCACTTGCCGCACCGTCCCCTGAAACTCGCGATCCGAAAAAGCATCCACCCGAAAAGTGGCAAGCTGACCGACACGAATTTTTCCAACATCCGCCTCCGAGTAGCTGGAGTCAATTTGCATCTTGCTTAAATCTTGCGCGATTTTAAACAGCACGGGAGCCTGAAAGCTGGCCGCCACCGTTTGCCCCAAATCCACTTCGCGCGATACCACCACGCCCGAAATAGGCGAGCGAATCACCGTGTTAACGCGGTTGGTGCGGTCGCGTTGCGCCTGCGCTTTAGTCACGGCCAGTTGCGCTTGTGCCAGCTTGAGTGCTTGCACCGATTGATCCAATTCCTGCTTGGATACGAACTCCTGCGCAAACAAAGTGCGCGTGCGCGCTTCATTCGACCGAGCTAAATCCAACGATGCTTCCGCGCTGAGAACACTCGCTTCGCTCTGTTGCAACTGCGCTTCGGTCAATGATGGATCAAGCTCCAGCAAAATCTGCCCAGCCTTAACGCGATCATTAAAGTCCACATACAATTTATGCACGATGCCGGAAACCTGGCTGCCCACGCTCACCAGCCGCACCGGGTTGAGCGCGCCATTGGCCGAAACAATCTGCGCAATCGGCCCGCGTGATAACGTCACCGTGGTGTAGCGATCTTCCTGCGAATTTTTTTCAGGCGTGAGCCACCAAACAATACCGGACACAGCGATCAGCAAAATAACAACAGCAATTATTTTTGAGTTGGATGTGAGCTTCATGGATTACCTTCACTTTGGGGTGTATCAGATGGGGTGGGTGATGCTTGCGGCGAAATAATTTTTTCTGCAGGCGGTGTGGCGGGGGGAGTGCTTATTGGCTCGGCGGTCTCCGGCAACATGCCCGCTTCCAATGGCGAATTAATTGCGGGTTGCGGCACGCCCTCCAGCTTGGGCACGCTTCTATTGGGGGGATCGGTTAGTATTTTTGCTGCTGGATCCTTTTCCTCGACCATGGTCAAATCCAGTATTCCGATCGTTTGCGCCAGCAGTAATTTGCTCACTTTAAAATCATACAGCGCACCTATTTTTTGTTGCCCTGCCGTCGCTAACACGCTTTGTGCATTCAACACATCCAATATACTACCGATGCCCGCCTTATAACGCCCCAGTGCAAATCTTTCAGAGGATTGCGCCGAGGCATGTAGATCGCTCGCAGCACGCAAAGCCTGGCTGTTGATGATGAGCAACTGGTACGCTTTCCACACATCCAGCGCGATTTGATTGGTGACTTGGTCGCGCTCCGCAATCTTGCCTTCCAGCACCGCTTGCCCCGCGCCAATGCGATACACATCGCGAAAGCCACTAAACCACGGCACGTTAACTGACAGCCGAATGCTTTGCTTAAAGCCGCCATCCACCACATCAGAATCACGCGAATGAGTCACCCCGCCCGTTAAGGTAAACGTGGGTTTGCTTGAGGCACGGGTCGCATCAAGCTGCGCCTCAGCCACTTTTATTTGTGCTTCGGCAGCAAATAAATCGGGGCGATTTTTGCGCGCCTCCTCAATTAACTTGCCAATATTTTCTTCAATTTTCTCATCATGTTCGGACACCCCCTCTAAAGCAACTTCAGGCTTGGACTGCACCAGCTCAAAATTTTGCGAGGCATAAAAACCCATCGTACTAGCCAACTCGCCCTTGGCCGAAGTGGCGTCGCCCTCGGCGCGAATACGATTAAGTTGCGCCTGCGACAACGCAGTTTTCGCCTGCAGAATTTCGGATTGCGTCGCCGCACCCGCTTGTACGCGCGCCGTTGCTGCTGCCAAGCCAGTTTTGGCGGTGGCCTCTGCGACTCTAAAAGCTTCCGCGCTGGCGTGAGCCGCCCGGTACGTGTAATACACTCGAATAGCGGTTAAAAAAGTGCTGCGTAGTACGTCATCGCGCGTGGCATTCGCGGCCACCAATTGTTGTTGTGCCGCCTCCAACGTTGAAGCACGTCCACCAAAGTCATACAACAAATAATTAACCGAGACGCTGATACTCTGCTGGCTGGCGCGGGTTGAGCTATCGAGTCCGCCTGCTGCAATTGGGCCGATCAAAGTGGGTAAGTAAGCAGATCGACTGATCCCCACTTGTGCCGCTTGCTGCCGCGCACTCGCCCATTGCAAGCGAGTTTTAGGGTTGTTGCACAACGTGAGTTCGACCACGTCAACCAATGTCAACGGCTGATGCATACGCTCGCGCGAACAAATTTCAGATTCATCGCTGATGCCGTATCTGCCATCGCCGATAGCGCGCTTGGTGCTGAAAGGATCCATCGCGCCAGCCGCGTGAGCCGACCAGAAGACCAACAAACATTCAAGACCCAAGAATAATAATCTCGCTTTATATCGCTGCATGGTTACGAATTATTTAGCTATACCGGATGAATTGAAGTGGAAGTATAACAAGCGCACCGCATTTTCGCTGTGCGGAAGCTATTTTATGAAAGTGGGTATGGGTTTAAACCCAGATTATTTATTAGCACACGACTTCGTCATTCCCGCGCAGGCGGGAATCCAGCCAATTATAGAATCCGCAGGTAGCTGTCCAAAGCAATTCCCTTTAAATATCATTATCTGACCGGATTCCCGCCTGCGCGGGAATGACGGGACGGCGGGTTAATTGGAATTTAAAGGAGGCACCGACTCAATCGCCAAATGCAACCAAGTTTCCAACACCGAATCTGGATTCAGCGAGATTGCCTCTATACCTTGATCCATCAGCCACTCGGCCAAATCGGGATAATCCGACGGCCCCTGCCCACAAATGCCGATATATTTATTTTCGCGGCGGCACGCTTGTATGGCCATGCTGATTAAACTTTTTACCGCGTCGTTGCGCTCGTCAAACGCGCCTGCCACCAGCCCAGAATCTCGATCTATGCCTAACGTGAGTTGCGTTAAATCATTCGAGCCAATAGAAAAGCCATCGAAATATTGCAGGAATTCTGCCGCTAACAAACAATTGCTCGGCACCTCGCACATCATGATAATCCGCAGGCCATTTTCACCGCGCCGGAGACCATTTTTTGACATCTCGGCGATCACCCCGCGCGCCTCGTCCACTGTCCGCACGAAGGGGATCATCACCTCGATGTTAGTCAATCCCATATCCTCGCGCACCCGTTTAATAGCGCGGCATTCCAGCGCGAAGCACGGGCTAAAATCGGGTGAAATATAGCGCGCGGCACCGCGAAAACCGAGCATGGGATTTTCTTCGTGCGGCTCGTACAAATCACCGCCGAGCAGGGTCATATATTCATTCGATTTGAAATCTGACAGGCGCACGATCACGGGCTTCGGTGCAAATGCCGCGCCTAACATGGCCACCCCTTCCGCTAATTTTTCCACATAAAAATCCTGCGGCGTAACGTAGCCTGCGGCACGAATTTCGATTTGTTTTTTTAATTCTGGAGGCAGGTTGGGATAAGCCAATATCGCACTGGGGTGAATGCCGATCATGCGCGCAATGATAAATTCGATGCGCGCCAAACCCACGCCCGCATTTGGTAGTTGGCAGAATTCAAACGCCATTTCTGGATTGGCGACGTTCATGGAAATTTTGACCGGCACGGGTGGCATGGTGTCCACAACTATTTCTTGCACCTCAAATTCCAGCGCGCCCTGATATACCTTGCCGATGTCGCCCTCGGCGCACGACACCGTTACG
>JANONT010000018.1:0-3970 GCA_031420955.1 Candidatus Nitrotoga sp.
CCGCTATCCGGCGAGCCGAATGCGGAATTGCCAGCCTCACCCTCGCTACGCTCTCCTTCTCCCGGAGGGAGAGGGATGCAAAGTCCTTCTCCCTCCGGGAGAAGGGTTGGGATGAGGGAACAAAATTTAAAGCTCCATAAGTTAGCGTTTAGAATAACATCGCCCCCAACATGAAAATCGCTCTCGCACAAATCAATTGCACACTCGGTGACCTCGCAGGCAACGCCGCTAAAATTGCCGCTTACAGCGAGCGCGCTAAACAAGCTGGGGCGCGTTTGTTACTCACACCCGAAATGAGTTTGTGCGGTTATCCGCCGGAAGATTTATTGTTGCGTGCTGGATTTTATCGCGCCTGCAATTTGGCCTTGCACGACTTGGCGAAAAAAATTCACGGCATTATCGTCATCGTAGGGCATCCGCACGAGGCAGATGGCAAGCGGTATAACGCGGCCTCGGTGCTGCGCGATGGACATGTGGTCGCGACTTATTACAAACAAAATTTACCCAACCACAGCGTGTTTGATGAAGAGCGGTATTTTGCGCGCGGCAACACCGCTTGCGTATTTGAAGTCGATGGCATTCAATTCGCGTTGAATATTTGCGCCGACATATGGTTGCCGCACGCCGCTATGCGCGCGAAAAAAGCGGGCGCGCAAGTTTTGCTGGTGTTGAATGCTTCGCCCTATCACCTCGACAAACAAGCCGCGCGTTACAAAATTGTGCAGCAACGCATTCGAGAAACGGGCTTGCCGATTGCCTATGTCAACATGGTCGGCGGGCAGGATGAACTAGTATTTGATGGGGCTTCTTTTGCCATGAATGCAGATCCTGTCATCCATGCAAACGGCGAGATATATCCTGATGATGAGATAAAAACAGAAGGCACACTCACGCATCAATTTTCCGCATTTGAAGAATCATTAAGTTTTCTAGAACTGCAAAACGAAAAATTCCCCCCCACTAATTTTATTGCCAAAGAATTCATCCCAGGCGAAATTATTCCCGCCCCCACGCCAGAGGCCAGCATCTATCGCGCGCTGTGTTTAGGTGTGCATGACTACGTCACCAAAAATAATTTTCCGGGCGTGTTGCTGGGTTTATCTGGCGGCATAGATTCCGCGATTACGCTGGCCATTGCAGTCGATGCGCTCGGTGCAGATCGCGTACACGCGGTGATGATGCCGTCTCCCTACACCGCGCAAATCAGCCTAGATGATGCGCGGGAAATGGCAGCCACACTGGGTGTGCGCTATGACGAGCTAAACATCACGCCCACTTTTAACGCCTATCTTGCTACGCTGCATGAGCAATTTATTCATCGCGCAAGCGACACCACCGAAGAAAATTTGCAGGCGCGCATACGCGGTAATTTACTCATGGCACTGTCTAATAAATTTGGCGCGCTGGTGCTAACCACGGGCAATAAATCTGAAATGACGGTCGGCTATTGCACGCTGTATGGCGACATGGCGGGCGGTTTTGCGGTGCTCAAAGATGTCAGCAAAACGTGGGTGGTGCGCTTGTCGCATTATCGAAATACATTAGGTTATCGCAATACGCTTAGCCATGTTATTCCACCGCGCATTATTACGCGCCCGCCCAGCGCGGAATTAAAGCCCGATCAAACCGACCAAGACAGCTTGCCGCCATACGATATTCTTGACGGCATCATGGAATGTTATGTCGAAAAAAACCTCAGCATCGCAGAAATTATCACCTGCGGATTTTCCGAAGCTGATGTGCTGCGCGTGGTGAAATTAATCCGCATCAACGAATACAAACGCCGCCAATCGCCAGTCGGCATACGCATCACCGAGCGCAGCTTTGGCAAGGATTGGCGTTATCCCATCACTGTGCGTTATCAAGACGATTATTAATTACATGATAAATCCCGCGCTACAGCGCCGAAAATCAAACCGCCACTGGCGACTTTCTGTTGGATATTTTCGCCTCGCATGGGAAGCCCTGTGCCGCTCACCCGCACTTGCTCGCTGGCCGGTACGCCAAGTTTTACTCAAGCAAATTTATTTTACCGGCACCGAATCCATAGGCACGGTAAGCGTAGTGGGATTTTTGATCGGACTGATTGTGGTCACGCAAATTAACCAACTCGTCGGACGCAATGAAGTGCTAACCATGCAACTTTTGATTTGGATAGTCGTGCGCGAATTGGGGCCGCTGCTCACCGCGATTGTTATCATCGGGCGCAGCAGTTCCGCGTTCGCCAGCGAGCTGTCTTATATGCAGGTCAACGGTGAAATAAAAAACCTGCGCCGCATGGCAATTTCGCCGCTGTCTTATCTGCTCGTGCCGCGCGTGCTGGGTATGACGCTGGCCGCTGCAGTGCTCACATTTTATTTACAGACCATCGCCATTAGCACCGCTTGGTTGATTAATTATCTCAGCATGGATATGGCACTCCGTAGCCAAGTTAGCATTTTTTTTGACGTACTGCAGCCACAAGAAATTTTGGCATCGTGCTTAAAGAGCGTGGTGTTTGGCATGTTGATCGCTACTGTATCTTGCTACCACGGCCTGCGTAAAAAAACCGCCGCGACCGAGATTCCACAAGCTGTTTCGCAGGCAGTTATTCGCAGCTTGATGGCAGTTTTTGTGGCCGATGGCATCATCACTGTGCTGGTTTTTTAAGATGGTTTTACTCGAATTTTCCGGGGTCAGTAAAAATAATATCGTTGATTTATCATTCGCCCTCGCCGCCGGAGAAATTGCCATCGTGCGTGCAGCGACTGCTGTCAACCAAGAGGAAATCATTGATTTAGCCTTAGGTGAAGCCGCTCCTGAACAAGGTAATATACAACTCCTCGACCAACCTTTGGCTGCTGCCATGCCTCAGAATATCGGCTGGATTGCCTCACACGGCGGGCTAATCAACAATCTTAAAATTTGGGAAAACATCACTCTACCGCTGTGGTATCACGGTGAACGAAAGCCGGATGCAGTGGAAAAAATGGCCGCACATTGGTTGCAAATGTTAGGCGTAGGGCCGTCACAATGGGACGACTTTATGGCGAACACGCCTGCGCGTTTATCCGCCGAACAACGCAAAGTGGCTGGACTGTTGCGCGGGCTGGTGCAAGCCCCCTCGCTGCTGGTTATCAAAGCGGGACTATGGCTGGAAGTTTCGCAGCCCGTCCAAGATCAATGGAATGCAGCACTGGAAAAATTTGTGCGCGCTGAAAAAAATCGCGCCATATTAGTGGTTGCGGAAGGCTCGATTTCGCTGCCGTGGCAAATTTTAAAAGACGCAATTTAAGGACATCTCTAAAAACCTAACAACGTCGCCATACTTTGTTGCTTACAAAAAATGATTACTTACATATCAAACATATGCGGCGTAACCATTTTTTGCTCGCGCCTAGCCTGGCTTAGAACTTTAGGTTTTTAGAAATGCCCTTAAGACCCCATTAAATTTTCATCATAAAAATTACCACATGAAATTACTAGCAGACAAAGACGAACGGTTCAAAGGCTTGATCCAAAAAATCGCCATTTTTGTATTGTTGGCGGCATTGGGGCTGCTGCTTAATTTTGCATTCACCGGCATTAAAAAAGGATTTTTCACGCCACAATCCTCGCTACACTTTGTCGCGCATTCTGGGCAAGATATTAAAGAGGGCATGCCGGTTAAACTCAGTGGATTTAAGATTGGCTCAGTTAAAAATATTGAATTGGATAAGATGGCCGAAGCGCAAGTGGAGATGGCTATCAACAATCAATATTTATCATTGCTCAACGAAGATGCAGTGGTCAGCTTAAAAAAAGAGGGCGTGATCGGCGACAGTGTTCTTGAGGTAAAGCGCGGCACAGAAGGCGGCAAGCCTTTGTTGGCTGGCGGGAAAATTCGCTTTGAACGTGCGGGTGGCTTGGAACAAATCGCGCAAGATTTACGTGACCGATTATTTCCCGCGCTGGATGAGGTGAATAAATTATTGCGCGATGCAAACGACCC
>JANONT010000019.1:0-4336 GCA_031420955.1 Candidatus Nitrotoga sp.
ATCGTTAGAGAATCCAAAATCAAACGCAAACATCTTGATCGATTTTTCGAAGAAAACCGTGTCGCTGATTTTGCCCACGCCCGCCGCCTGCACATTCAACATCAGCGGCTTATCGTAACCGTTTTGATGCTTCCATTTTTCTATCGCCTCCGGCGTAACGCGCTTCATCCCGAGCTGCATCCGCGCCATATCATCGGGCGTGTTCACCACAAAAAATAAAAAGAAAGTCAGCAGATTCACGCCGATTAAAATCGGGATAGCGTACAAAATTCGGCGGATGAGGTAGGCGATCATTTAGAAATGGGGCGAAATAAAAGAAAGTACCTAAGTGGAATATATTGATTGCACATTTCAATAACCAACATTAAACCCAGATTGCCCATTAGAACAAAACTACGTCATTCCCGCGCAGGCGGGAATCCAGACAACTAAATAATTGCCCACGCAGTGGGACAACACCGGTTTTTTGTCCGCTACGCGGAGCATTTTCTGAGCGGAAGGGTGGCGGCGTAGCCGCCGGGAACCCGCCGGCCTCCCCTTTACGGGGAGACTGGATTCCCGCCGCAGCCTGCCCTCGAATGAATTTGTCGGGGGCGGGAATGACGCGGCTAATGAATGATTTGGGTTGAATAGCTGTGCCCACGGGTTCGATTGTAAAACACTTCAAGCTAAATATACTGCACATTCACAATCTCATACTCCCGCACCCCACCCGGAGCCTGCACTTCGGCAATGTCGCCGCCGTACTTGCCGATCAGGGCGCGGGCAATGGGTGAGCCGATGGAAATTTTGCGCTGTTTAACATCTGCCTCATCATCCCCTACGATTTGATAGGTGACCACATCGCCGCTGGCTAATGCCTCTAATACTACTGTTGCGCCAAACACGCAGCGGCCATCGGCGTTAATGGTTCTGGGGTCGATGATTTGCGCGTTACTCAACTTGCCTTCTAGCTCGATGATGCGACCCTCGATAAAACTTTGGCGTTCTTTAGCTGCCTCATATTCAGCATTTTCTGACAAGTCACCTTGGGCGCGCGCTTCGGATATGGCGTTAATTACCCAGGGGCGATCAACGGTTTTTAGGCGGTGTAACTCCCTGCGTAAAAGCTCTGCCCCAGTTAGCGTTAATGGCACTTTACTCATCTTGCTTCTCCTCCGAAAATATTCATGGGTACTTCTAAGGAAACGCTGATTTAATGTCTGCGCGGGCGAATTACTGCGTTGTGCGGTGCTCGTAATCCTCGTGTATACCGCATACACTGCGGTTTCTGCGCTCCGTACGCCTTGCACTTCATCCCGCTCGCCGATTAAATCAGCGTTTCCCTAACAATCTAACTTGCTAGCCGTAAATGCAGCGATTGCAAATCATACACCTGCATCTCGGTCAAGTGCTGCATCCCCAAACAAGCCGCGCGCGCGCCTGCCAGCGTAGTGTAATAAGTTACCCTGCCCTGCAATGCCGCATGGCGTATTGAATAAGAATCTTGCATTGAGCTGCGGTTGCTGTTCACGGTGTTAATAATCAAACTGACTTCGCGATTTTTAATCATGTCCACAATATGCGGTCTACCTTCGGCCACTTTATTTACCACGGTGACCGCAACTCCGGCATCGGCTAGCGCGAGTGCTGTGCCACGTGTCGCCAACAAGGTAAAGCCCATGCTGTGCAGGTTTTTTGCCACCTCAACTGCACCCGGTTTATCCGCGCCACGCACGCTGATAAACACCTTGCCTGATGATGGCAGTTTCACGCCCGCCGCCAATTGCGATTTTACAAACGCTTCGGCGAAGGTGTCCCCAACGCCCATGACCTCGCCGGTGGATTTCATTTCCGGCCCTAAAATGGTATCCACTCCAGGGAATTTGATGAATGGAAACACCGCTTCTTTGACTGAATAATAGGGCGGAATAATTTCTTGCAATTGGCCTTGTTGCGCCAAACTTCTGCCGACCATGCAGCGCGCCGCCACTTTAGCTAAAGGAATACCGGTCGCCTTAGACACAAACGGTACGGTGCGCGAAGCGCGTGGATTGACTTCTAACACGTACACCGTCTCGCCTTGAATAGCGAACTGCACATTCATCAAGCCCACCACATTTAAGGCCATCGCCATGGCTTTGGTCTGATGGCGCAGCTCGTCGCGTAATTCGAGCGACAAACTAAATGGTGGCAATGAACAGGCCGAATCGCCAGAATGCACGCCCGCCTCTTCGATATGCTCCATAATGCCGCCGATCAATACATCTACGCCGTCGCACACCGCATCGACATCCACTTCTATCGCGTCATTCAAAAAACGATCTAGCAAAATCGGCATACGCTCTGGGAAAATTTTCGCGCTCTCAACCGCATCGCGCATATAGCGTTCAAGGTCGGACTGAGCATGCACAATTTCCATTGCTCGACCACCCAACACATTGCTGGGACGCATGACCAGCGGATAACCAATTTCCTGTGCTGCCCGCAAGGCTTGCTCGACATTGCTCACGGTGCGATTCGGTGGTTGTTTCAAGCCTAATTTTTTCAACATTTGCTGGAAGCGCGCACGGTCTTCCGCGCAATCAATCATGTCGGGCGTGGTGCCAATAATGTTGACCCCATTTTGCTCCAAGCCGCGTGCCAGCTTGAGCGGCGTTTGCCCGCCGTACTGCACGATCACGCCGAACGGTTTTTCTACCGCGACAATTTCCAGCACGTCTTCTAACGTCAGTGGCTCAAAATATAAGCGATCCGAGCTATCGTAATCGGTGGAAACCGTTTCGGGATTACAGTTGACCATGATGGTTTCATAGCCATCTTCACGCAAAGCCAGCGCAGCGTGTACGCAGCAATAATCAAACTCGATGCCCTGGCCGATACGATTCGGTCCACCACCTAGCACCATGATTTTTTTATTGTTGGTCGGTTGTGCTTCGCACTCATCTTCATAAGTGGAATACAGGTACGCGGTGTTGGTGGCAAACTCTGCCGCGCAAGTATCCACGCGCTTATAAACGGGGCGAATATTTAGTGTGTGACGGCGCACGCGCACCGCATCGGCTGCGCAATCTAATAACTTTGCCAAACGCCTATCCGAGAAGCCACAACGTTTTAATACACGTAATTCTACGGCATTAAGATTATCTAATTTGCGCCCACGCAACGCGGATTCACGCTTAATTAAATCTTCTATTTGCACCAAAAACCACGGATCAATTTTACTCAAGTTAAATACTTCTTCGGTGGACAGGCCAAGGCGCAGCGCATCGCCCACATACCAGATGCGATCAGGTCCCGGCGCACGCAGCTCGGCCGCGATAAAATCCATATCGGTAGATTTTTCGTCCAGCCCATCTACGCCCACTTCCAAACCACGCAACGCTTTCTGAAAAGATTCTTGGAAGGTTCGGCCTATGGCCATCACTTCGCCCACCGATTTCATTTGCGTAGTGAGCCTATCATTCGCCTGCGGAAATTTTTCAAAGGCAAAGCGCGGAATCTTGGTCACCACATAATCGATGCTCGGCTCAAATGACGCAGGCGTTACGCCGCCGGTAATTTCATTTTTAAGTTCATCCAGCGTGTATCCCACGGCCAATTTTGCCGCCACTTTGGCAATTGGAAAACCTGTTGCTTTAGAAGCGAGCGCGCTTGATCTCGACACGCGCGGATTCATTTCAATCACCACCATGCGCCCATCTTCTGGATTAATGGCAAACTGCACATTCGAGCCGCCCGTATCCACACCAATCTCACGTAACACCGCCAGCGATGCGTTACGCATAATTTGGTATTCTTTATCTGTCAGCGTTTGCGCGGGTGCAACGGTAATAGAGTCACCGGTATGCACGCCCATCGGATCCAGATTTTCAATCGAGCAAATGATGATGCAATTATCTGCACGGTCGCGCACCACTTCCATCTCAAACTCTTTCCAGCCAAGGAGTGATTCTTCAATCAGCAATTCTTTGGTGGGGCTGGCTTCTAAACCACGCTCGCAAATTTCCATAAATTCTTCACGGTTGTAAGCGATACCACCGCCCGACCCACCCATGGTAAATGAAGGGCGAATGACGGTTGGAAAACCCAGCACCTGTTGCACTTGCAAGGCTTCTTCCATGCTGTGCGCGATGGTCGAGCGCGCCGAGGCTAAACCAATCCGTGTCATTGCTTGCTTAAATTTTTCGCGATCTTCGGCCATGTCGATGGCTTCACGCGACGCGCCTATCATCTCTACGCCATATTTTTGCAACACGCCGTGCTTGGCTAAATCCAGCGCGCAATTGAGCGCGGTCTGCCCACCCATAGTCGGCAAAATCGCATCCGGCTTTTCCTTGGCGATAATTTTTTCGAC
>JANONT010000020.1:0-3237 GCA_031420955.1 Candidatus Nitrotoga sp.
GTGGCCGAGGTAAAAATCCAAGCGCGAGGATGCCCGCTGATTTGCTTGGAAAAAATTTCTGCAATAGATAACGGTGTGGTGTTGAGTTGCACCGAGTGATGAAATATTTCCAGCCAACGCACAAAACCATCGCCCGCTAAGTCGTCTTGCCACAGCTTAATTTTTGCGTGCAGTGCCATGCCGCGCTGCCAGCAATTTTGCAGCCCTTCGCTGCGTTCGGCTTGGGCTTCCAGCAGAGTATTGAGGTGGGCAAGCTTGGCGGTGAGAGCCGCTAACGCACCTGCCCAACCAGAAATATCCTGCACTATGTTGGCCGCCATGCGGCCTTCTTGCTGTTTGAATTTGCCATTGGTTTGATTAAATACCCCGTCTTTTTGATTAAAAACTAGCCGTAAATCTCGCGCAGATTTATCCAGCGCATCGGTGGCAAGGGGCAACGGCGCGAAATCTTTGGCCGAAGCGGCGGCCTCTAAACGCGCGTCATGCGCCAGATCAACTAACTGTGAAGTGGAAATGCTCTCACCAAAAAATAAGCTAGCAGTCTCGGGCAACTGATGTGCTTCATCAAAAATAACGGTGTTGCAGGCGGGCAATAATTCTGCCACGCCTTCATCACGCAACATCACATCGGCGAAAAATAAATGATGATTGACCACCACCACATCCGCAGTCATGGCCTCTTTGCGCGCTTTCAAAATAAAGCATTCTTTGTGGTGCGGACATTCTTGCCCCAAACAATTATCGCGAGTAGAGGTGACTTGCATCCAGATGGGCGCGTTTTCTGCCACCCCGCTGACACCGCTTTTATCGCCAGACTGAGTAGTTTTTGCATAGCTCACTATCTTGCTGAGATTCTTCGCATCTTCACGTGTAATAAAGCGTCCATCCGTTCGCGCAAGCTCTAAATGATAGTGGCACACATAATTTGACCGACCTTTTAGTAGTGCAATGGAAACCGGAATTTTTAGCGCGTCGCGCACGGTGGGTAAATCGCGCTGGAACAATTGATCCTGTAAATTTTTGGTGCCAGTCGAGATGATCGTTTTGCCGCCCGCGAGCAATGCGGGGGCGAGGTAGGCAAAGGTTTTTCCCGTGCCCGTGCCGGCCTCGGCAATGAGTTGGCTATTGTTGTTGATGGCCTCGGCAATGGCTTGTGCTAACTCAATTTGCTGCGGGCGTGCTCGGAAGTTTTCGATGTGCTGCGCTAATACGCCATCGGGCGCAAACAGCGCGCTTATATTTTTAGAGGTGATCAAGGCTGCCTAGTTTTAAGTTGCGGGAGGGGGGTGAATGCGGCATTTTACGCGAGCGCGCAGGGAATGGGTGTGGTTGATTTGGCACAAGCCGATAGTACATTTTAAGTGCGAGTAGAACCCGCGTTTAAGTGCGGAAATCCTTGGGGTTGGCTATTCAAGATGATAATATTCGGACAGATTTTTTAATGCCACTTTTTTCGTACTGAGATTTGGACATCTTTAAAAATTCAAATTGCTAAGCCAGACCAAGTTATAAATAAATGGGGCGCAAGCAAAAAATGATGACGACGCATATGTTTTGATATGTTGGGAATTATTTTTTTGCGAGCAACACAGTATGGCGACGGAAGTTGGGTTTTTAGAGATGCCCATTGCGAATAATCATCAACAAGGAAACATCATGGCAGGTCACAGCAAGTGGGCAAACATTCAGCATCGCAAGGGCAAACAAGATAGCAAGCGCGGCAAAGTATTCACGCGGTTAATTAAAGAAATAACGGTCGCGGCTAAGTTAGGCGATAGTGACCCGGCAGGCAATCCGCGCTTACGTTTGGCTATCGAAAAAGCCTACGCGCAGAATATGCCCAAGGATAACGTCGAACGTGCCATCAAACGCGGCAGCGGCGAGCTGGAAGGCGTGGATTATGTTGAGCTGCGCTACGAAGGTTACGGCATCAATGGTGCAGCGGTGATCGTCGATTGCATGACCGATAATAAAACCCGCACCGTGGCTGATGTGCGCCACGCGTTTAGTAAACATGGCGGCAATCTCGGTACAGATGGCTCAGTTGCATTCTTATTTAAACATTGTGGACAAATGTTTTTTGCGCCCGGTACTGATGAAAACGCGCTCATGGAAGTGGCGCTGGATGCAGGCGCAGAAGACGTGGTGAACCATGACGACGGCAGCTTCGAAGTCATCACCGCGCCGTATGATTTTATGGAAGTGAAGCAGCGTTTAGAAGCCGCTAATCTCAAGCCGGAGATGGCGGAAATCACCATGAAGCCGGACACTGAAATAATATTTACTGGTGAAGATGCGGTGAGAATGCAAAAGATATTAGATGCGCTAGAGAGCCTGGATGATGTGCAGGAGGTGTATACCAACGCGGTGATGGAGGAGTGAAGCAGAAGAGTCAAGGGGTAAGGAGGAAGGGCGAAGGCGAAAAATCGCGCTCTTCCCTCAGCCCTTCGCTACGCTCTGCCCTTGGCAAGAGAAAAGGAAAAAATCTGTGGTGCTGATGCCCCATTCCCCCTTCTCCCTTTCCCCTTCTCACGTAAGAATTTTAGGCATTGATCCGGGTTTGCGCGCCACAGGTTTTGGTGTGTTGGATCAAGTCGGACAACAGTTAATTTACGTCGCCAGCGGCTGCATTAAAACGCCTGTGGGCGAGTTGCCAGAGCGATTAAAAGTCATATTAAATTCTTTAGGTGAAGTCATCGCGCAGTATCAGCCGCAACAAGTGGCGGTAGAAAAAGTATTCGTAAACGTCAACCCGCAATCTACACTGCTGCTCGGACAAGCTCGCGGCGCGGCCATTTGCGCGGCGGTACTGGCAAATTTACCGGTGGCGGAATACACCGCGTTGCAAGTCAAACAAGCCGTGGTCGGCAACGGCCACGCCAAAAAAGAACAGGTGCAAGACATGGTGCAGCGATTGTTAAAACTATCCGGCACACCCAGCCCAGATGCCGCCGACGCGCTGGCTTGCGCGATCTGCCACGCACATGGCGGGCAGGGTTTGGGTAAACTGGCAACGGCAGGATTGCGCGTTAAAAGGGGGAGATTGGTGTGATGTTTTGCCCACATAAGTTTGTGCTATTTATTTCTGCGGCGATCAAGGTCCAGAGATGAAATCTGTCGATTTTTTCTCTGGAGCGGGCGGGTTGACCTGTGGCCTGAAAATGGCGGGATTTGAATCCATTCTGGGTTCGGACATTCATTCTGTCTATGCGAAAACATTTGCCCAAAACAATCCCA
>JANONT010000021.1:0-3214 GCA_031420955.1 Candidatus Nitrotoga sp.
CTTCACCCTCTTGCGAAAATTCTGGATTCCTACCTAGCAGTTTTCCACCAAATTTTCTGGTAATAAACCCCGCGCAACGACTGGCAATGTTGATGTACTTGCCGATCAAATCGCTATTCACCCGCGCCACAAAATCTTCCAAATTAAGATCAATATCTTCCATCGTGCCGTTCAATTTAGCAGCGTAGTAGTAGCGTAAATATTCTGGGTTTAACCCCGCTTCGATATAACTTTTGGCGGTGATAAACGTGCCACGCGATTTGCTCATTTTCTCGCCGTTCACGGTGAGAAAGCCGTGCGCGAAAATTTTGGTCGGCGTGCGGTAACCCGCGTGCTGCAACATCGCTGGCCAGAATAATGCGTGGAAATATAAAATATCTTTGCCAATGAAGTGGTATAGCTCGGTGGTGGAGTCGGGCTTCCAGTAGTCATCGAACTTTAAGGGTGTCCCCTCACCCCCCCCCTCTCCCGGAGAGTGGCTAGGGGTGAGGGAACGCTTCTCGCACAACGCCATAAAACTGCCCATGTACCCCACTGGCGCGTCCAGCCACACGTAGAAATATTTACCTGGCGCATCGGGAATTTCAAAACCAAAATATGGTGCGTCGCGCGAGATATCCCAATCGCTTAATTTATTTTCGCCCGCCTCACCTAACCATTCCTGCATTTTGTTGGCGGCTTCTGCTTGCAAGGGCGGTTCTTTCGTTAACTTTCCGGTCGTCCAATCTTGTAAAAATTTTTGGCAACTGGGATCAGATAGTTTGAAAAAATAGTGCACAGACTCGCGCATTTCGGGCTTGGCGCCGGACACGGCGGAGTAGGGATTTTTCACCTCAGCAGGCGTATAAGCCGCGCCGCACACTTCGCAATTGTCGCCGTACTGGTCTTTCGCGCCGCACTTAGGGCACTCGCCTTTGATGAACCTGTCCGGCAAAAACATTTGTTTAACCGGATCATAAAATTGCTCAATTGAGCGTTGCGAAATTAATCCCGCCGCTTTAAGTTTGTTGTAAATGGCGTTGGAAAACGCCTGCGTCTCATTTGAATTGGTCGAACCATAGTGATCGAACTCCACATGAAACGCTTTGAAATCATCGTAATGTTCTTGCCACACGCGCGCGATTAATTCCTCTGGCGTGATGCCTTCTTTCTCTGCGCGCAGCATGACGGGCGTGCCGTGGGTGTCATCGGCGCAAACATAGTGGCATGTCGTATCCGCCTGCATATTTTGAAAGCGCACCCAGATGTCGGTTTGGATATATTCGACCAGATGGCCCAAGTGGATGCTGCCGTTGGCGTAGGGCAATGCGGAGGTAACAAGAATCTTGCGCGACATGAATAATTAACCTATAAAAAGTGGCGCAATTGTAGCAAAATCGCGCTATAGGCGTGGGGAGGAATCTTCGGTAAAATGCCAGCCCCCTACTCCCCACCGCCATACAACAAAATGGTTGATGCGCGGAAAATTTTCTAAGTTTAATGCAGGAGTGTGTATGAGTTTTACGGAAGCAACGGTGCAGACTGCACTGAAAGAATTGATTGACCCGAATACCGAAAAAGATTTTGTAACGGGTAAATCAGTTAAAAATATTAAAGTGGAAAACCAGAATGTCTCGCTGGATATTCAGCTTGGCTATCCCGCTAAAAGTGTGTGGGACGAGATTCGCGTGCTGGTGGAAAATCATTTGTATAACGTGCTGCCGCATGTAGGCAAAGTGACGGTAACGGTCAGCAGCCGCGTCGTGCAACATGCGGTGCAGCGCGGCGTGAAGTTGGTGGATGGTGTAAAAAATATTATTGCGGTCGCCAGCGGCAAGGGCGGCGTGGGGAAATCTACCACTGCAGTGAATTTGGCGCTGGCGTTAGCGGCAGAAGGTGCGAACGTCGGCATGTTGGACGCGGATATTTATGGCCCCTCGCAACCGATGATGGCGGGCGTGAAAGGGCAGCCTGTTTCGCGTGATGGCAAGTCGGTCGAGCCGATGATGGGCAACGGTTTGCAGGTGATGTCTATCGGCTTGATGATACAGGGTGACGACGCGCCCATGGTGTGGCGCGGCCCGATGGTGACACAGGCCTTGGAGCAATTGTTGCAACAAACGCGCTGGAATAATTTAGATTATTTGATCGTAGATATGCCACCAGGCACGGGTGATATTCAACTGACGCTGGCGCAAAAAGTGCCAGTCACCGGCGCGATTATTGTCACCACGCCGCAAGATATTGCTCTGCTGGATGCGCGCAAAGGTTTCAAAATGTTCGAAAAGGTCGGCATTAAAATACTGGGCGTGGTGGAAAATATGAGCACGCATATTTGCACCAAATGCGGTCATGAAGAGCATATTTTTGGCAGCGGTGGCGGCGCGAAAATGTGTGCGGATTACGGCGTTGACTTACTCGGCTCGTTGCCCTTGGACATACGCATCCGCGAGCAAGCCGATTCCGGCACACCCACTGTGGTGGCCGACCCTGATGGAAAAATCAGCAAAGAGTATAAAAAAATTGCGCGACGTATTGCAATAAAAGTGGCGGAAATGGCGCAAGATCACAGCGCGGCATTTCCAAAAATTGTCATCAAAAATACCTGAGAGGAGAGAGAAGGGATAAGAGGGAAGGGAGAAGCGAAAAACCTGTGCGCTACAGTGCCCATTCTCCCTTTGCCCTTCTCCCTTCACAGACGTTATGAGTATAAAAGCCGACAAATGGATACGCCGCATGGCCGAGCAACACGGCATGATCGAACCTTTCGAGCCGGGGCAAGTAAAAGAAGTGGATGGCAAGCGCATCGTGTCTTACGGCACGTCCAGCTACGGCTACGATATTCGCTGCTCCAAAGAATTCAAATTATTTACCAACATTAACAGCACGATTGTTGATCCAAAAAATTTCGATCCCAGCTCGTTTGTGGAAGTAAATGCCGATTTCTGCATCATCCCGCCCAACTCGTTTGCCTTGGCACGCACCGTGGAATATTTCCGCATTCCGCGCAATGTGCTGACCATTTGCTTGGGCAAAAGCACTTACGCGCGCTGCGGCATTATCGTCAACGTCACGCCGTTTGAGCCGGAGTGGGAAGGCTATGTCACGCTGGAATTTTCTAACACCACTCCCCTGCCCGCAAAAATTTACGCCAAAGAAGGAGTCGCGCAAGTGCTATTTTTTGAGAGCGATGAAGTGTGTGAAGTATCGTACAAAGATCGCGGCGGAAAATATC
>JANONT010000022.1:0-5436 GCA_031420955.1 Candidatus Nitrotoga sp.
TCGTTCAGGGTGTGCCGCTTGCTCGCGCCAAAGTGGCGACCCGCTTTTATATCGGCTTCGGTCTTTTGCACCCACTCCCGCGCATCGGTCAGCCGGGGAAAGGTTGCGCTTTCTGGTACATGTCCTTTGAGGCGGATTTTCGCCCTGTAGCCTGTTGTCCCGTCATCGTTCTTTCTTTTCTCGATGCTCGCCATGATTGCCCCTTGCAGTGAGTGAAAATACCTGCGCACACTCTAAAGCAGAACAGAAAATATAGCAACATAAGATTAATAATCTTGTGATGTATATTTAAAATCTATTGTTTTATATAAATAATTAGTAGTTTTTAATTTACATGGGACAGTAGCGGGGCATATTGGGGCGAAAATGGCACACGAGATGGTATATGTCGCGTGGCAATCAAGTATATTTTTTCTGATAGTGTCCCGCCAGTGTCCCATAAAAGAAAACAGCCTCCAGAGAAAACCTCTGAAAGCCGCTTTTTAATTGGTGGGTCGTCGCGGACTTGAACCGCGGACCAAAGGATTATGAGTCCTCTGCTCTAACCAACTGAGCTAACGACCCAAAGTTGTTGCACACCTTAAGGGGCGCATCTAAAAATCCATCCTCATCGTTCTACTGTGTTGTTCACAAAAAATTATTCATCAAACATCAAAGATATGCATTGTCTCAATTTTTTGTTCGCGCCCTGCCTAGCTTGAGGGATGAAATTTTTAGAAGCCCCTTAGCTTTCGCCATCCAGGAAACTTTTTAGTTTGTCGGAACGCGAAGGGTGTCGCAGTTTACGCAGTGCCTTGGCTTCAATTTGACGGATACGCTCACGCGTTACGTCAAACTGTTTGCCGACTTCTTCCAAGGTGTGATCGGTGTTCATCTCTATGCCGAAGCGCATACGCAAGACTTTAGCCTCGCGCGGCGTGAGTGAATCCAAAATATCTTTGGTCACATTACGCAAGCTGTCGTATACCGCCGCCTCAATAGGCACGAGGGTGTGCGAGTCTTCGATGAAATCACCCAAGTGCGAATCATCATCATCACCGACCGGGGTTTCCATAGAAATCGGTTCTTTGGCGATTTTCAAAATCTTGCGAACTTTGTCTTCCGGCATTTCCATTTTGGTGGCCAGCGTTGCGGCATCGGCCTCAAAGCCAGTCTCTTGCAAAATTTGGCGCGAGATGCGATTCATCTTGTTGATGGTTTCAATCATGTGCACCGGGATACGAATCGTGCGTGCCTGATCAGCAATCGAGCGGGTAATCGCCTGACGTATCCACCATGTCGCGTAAGTCGAAAATTTATAGCCGCGACGATATTCAAATTTATCAACCGCTTTCATCAGGCCAATATTGCCTTCTTGAATAAGATCGAGAAACTGCAAACCGCGATTTGTATATTTTTTGGCAATGGAAATGACCAGTCGCAGGTTAGCCTCAATCATGTCGCGCTTAGCGCCACGTGCCTTGGCCTCGCCGTTGGTCATTTGCTTGTTGATTTCTTTCAGGTCACGCAGCGGTATTCCGACGCGCCTTTGCAAATCCAACAGATTTTGTTGCTGCTCAACAATGGCTGCTTGAAAGCGTATCAGCGTTGCGCTATAGGGCTTTTTAGCGGCAATTTCACGCGTTACCCAGTCTAGCCGTCCTTCATTTTCCGGAAAATTTTGAATAAAATAAGGCCGCGGCATGTGCGCCTTGGTCACGCATAAATCCTGAATTTTACGTTCATTCGCCCGCACTTCTTCCACCAGCTTACGCATGGTGTCGCATAATGCATCAACCTGTTTAGCAGAAAATCTGAACTGCGTTAACTCGGATGAAATGCGGTCTTGCAGCTTGTTGTATTGCGGGCTGCGATAGCCGTATTTCTCATAAGCCTTACCAATTTTAACGAACAGATCGTGAATAGTCGCGAAACGTTCCAGCGCATCAATTTTAAGTTGCGCGAGGTTGGCGGCGGCAATGGCCTCACCGTCCTCTTCGCTCTCTTCATCCTCTTCTTCGACCTCTTCCTCATCTACTTCGGCAGCGGGTTCTTCGGCCAAAATGGCCTCATCGTTGGCATCAATAAAACCATCGACCACCTCATCGATGCGCAACTCGTCCCGCGCCACTTTTTCCACCAAAGCTAAAATTTCTGCAATGGTGGTGGGGCAGGCAGAGATCGCCTGAATCATGTGTTTGAGGCCTTCTTCGATGCGTTTGGCGATGACGATTTCGTCTTCGCGCGTGAGCAACCCAACTGTACCCATCTCGCGCATGTACATACGCACGGGATCAGTGGTGCGACCAAACTCGGAATCAACCGTGGCCAACGCAGCTTCCGCCGCTTCCACCGCATCTTCGTCGGCAACCACCGGCGGCGCATCCGTCATAATCTGATTTTCGGTATCCGGCGCTTCATCCGTCACGGTAATACCCATGTCGTTAATCATGCTGACCACGCCTTCAATCTGCTCGGCTTCGAGCATGTCGGGCAGATGATCGTTGATCTCGCCATAAGTCAGATAGCCGCGCTCCTTGCCTAAAATAATCAGGGCTTTTAGTCGGGTGCGCCGCGCTTCCACATCCTGTAGCGGATCAATCGGCTTAGCCGCCAAGCTATCCGCGATAGCCTGACGGCCCTTGGCCGCACTTTGCGTATCTGCTACCGATTTTTTCTTGTCTTGCCGAGTCGCCATAGCGGTCGATTCCCGTTTAGGTTGATGGGGTTTAATGCAGTGCATCTATAACGGCATGTACACAAAATTCAACACGCGCGCTGGTGTTTTTATTCTGCCCCCCGATTAATATCCTACTGAATGGAGGGCATTGCGCCGTGTGTTCGCGCCATTTCAAAGCGCGTGATTGTACCCGATTTTGCCTGCTTCTGGCTACGCGCCCTACTTCTAGTTGGCTGCTTTGCACCGAATACTTTCACCAAACACTTAGTCGCGCCGCGATAGCTGCAGATAGAGCGCACGCTCTTGTTCGCTCAAGCTGCCCATCCCCGTGCCGCGTATCTTGGCGTTTAGGGTGTCAAATTCCTGCTTGCGCTGCGCTTTACGCAGACTTTTCAGCACATCCAAAAACTCCCCTTCGGCATTAAACCCATCGCCCAGTTGCAAAATTTCCGCCTGCTCTTTTGCCAGCAAATTAGCATGGGCAGTTTCTTGAAAATGCTGAATAATAGCCGCCGTGCTGACGGGCTCTTCTTGGCTTAGCAGCCACTCTGCCAGTGCCGCAATGGTGTCTGCTTCTAGGCCATGCATCTCCCAATCTGCGGGCAACTGGCGCGCCAGATCAGGCTTAAACAACAAGCAGCGCAGCAGGGCGCGCAAATTAGAAGCCGCTGGGCTGGCTATTTTTTGTGTGACACGCCGCTTGGGAATGTCGATGGATTCCATGCCATACAGCACTTCCAATTCCACTTGCGACACGCCGGCCAAAACGGCCAATTCTTTGCGTAACAGCAACGCGGCTATCGGTGCGGTGATGCTGCTGAGCAAGGGTTGCGCAAGTTTCAGTAACGTGCTTTTGCCCTCTTGCGTATGCATATCCACTTGCTTGGATAATTCATTCAACAAGTAGCCCGATAGCGGCATGGATTCGCGCTGTAATTTTTCAAACGCCTCTTTGCCAAATTGGCGCACATAACTGTCTGGATCATGCTCAGCAGGCAAAAACAAAAAGCCAAATTGCTTGCCATCCACCAACTGTGGCAAAGTATTTTCCAGCGCACGCCAAGCAGCGCGACGACCCGCGGCATCCCCATCAAAACAAAACACCACGCGGTCGGTCAGCCGTAAAAGTTTTTGGATATGAAAAGGTGTAGTGGCCGTGCCCAATGTTGCCACGGCGTACTCAATGCCATGTTGCGCCAAGGCCACCACGTCCATATAGCCTTCTACCACCAGCGCGATACGGTTAGCGCGTATGGCTTTTTGTGCTTGATACAAACCGTATAACTCGCGGCCTTTTTCAAACAACACCGTCTCCGGCGAATTCAAATATTTCGGCGTGCCTTTATCCAGCACCCGCCCACCAAAACCGATGACCTGCCCCCGCGCATTCACAATGGGAAACATAATGCGGTCTCTAAAACGATCATACCGCCGCGCGGTGCTTTGCCCCGTGGTATCACCTGTAGCCTCGTCTTCGCGCTCAACCACCAAGCCCGTGTCGAGCAAGCTACTAGACTGATAATCAGCAAAGGGCTGACGCAAATTTTGCCACCCTTCAGGCGCGTAACCCATGCCAAAACGTGCTGCCACTTCACCGCTCACCCCGCGCCGCTTTAGATAATCAATAGCAGGCTGCGATAGTTTTAATTGCTCGCGGTAATAGCGCACGGCGGTTTGCATCAGCTCGTATAAGTCGGGCGCGGCGCGGCTTTGCGTAGCGGCGTTAACCGACGTTTCGCGCGGCACATTCAGGCCGATGCTGCGCGCTAACTCCTCCACCGCTTCCACGAAGCTCAAGCCCAGATGTTCCATGACAAAGCTTATGGCCGTGCCATGTACACCGCAACCGAAGCAATGATAAAACTGCTTGGAGGGGCTGACGGTAAATGAGGGAGATTTTTCGTTGTGAAAAGGACAGCAGGCAGAAAAGTTAGCCCCGGCTTTTTTGAGCGGCACATAACGCCCGACCACGTCCACAATATCGAGGCGATTAAGTAAATCCTGAATGAAACTTTTTGGAATCACTGCACGCTCGCTTATATGCCAGATAACCCATTGGACCGAAAGCTTGTCATTCCCGCGCATAACCAGCGATTTTGCTGGCGTTTTTTGCCAGCTTAGTCGAATGGCTAGTTGTTTTATCAGGCCGGAATGACGGTGTGGGTGAATTGTTGGGCTAAGCGTTATCCCGCAAGACGCGCCTTAACCAAAGCCGACACCTTGCCCATGTCAGCGCGTCCGGCCAAAACAGGCTTGAGTACAGCAATGACCTTGCCCATTTCCTGCGGCGATTTTGCCCCGCTGCTGGCAATGGCCGCGTTGACGGCGGCATCCACTTCACTTTCTGACATGGCTTGCGGCATGTAGGTCTGCAAAACGCCGACTTCAAACTTTTCCACATCCGCCAAGTCTTGCCGCGCAGCCGCTTCAAACTGGCTGATAGAATCGCGCCGCTGCTTAATCATCTTGTCAATAATCGTCACCACATCGGTATCGGTCAACTCGATGCGCTCATCCACCTCGCGCTGCTTCATCGCCGCCAGCAACAAACGAATTGCCCCCAAGCGCGCCGTATCTTTGGCGCGCATGGCGGTTTTCATATCTTCAGTGATGGTGTGTTTCAGGCTCATGGCTTCATCCATAAATCAAAAAAGCGTCCGTAAAAACATTGGACGCTAATATATTGAACCCGCAGGATGCGACTCAGTATTTTTAATGCAGCCCAGCTTTTTTAAAACAGTTTGGGTGGCAATACTTGGTTACGCAGGCGTTTATAG
>JANONT010000023.1:0-2666 GCA_031420955.1 Candidatus Nitrotoga sp.
TTAGCTGTGAAAAATATTCGAATTGATTATTTGCGCTTTGTACGTTTTGTACGATTTTTGGCTGCGCGTTTTATGCAAGATCGCTGCGTCGAAATTGCTGCCAGCTTGACCTTCACCACCTTGCTTTCACTGGTGCCGTTAGTGACCATCGCGCTCACTTTATTTTCGGCATTCCCGTTTTTTTCAGAATTTTCAGGGCATATTAAAAACTTCATTCTGAGCAACATGATGCCGGAAACAGGTGGCAGAATAATCTCGCGCTACATGGAGCAATTTGCCGAGAGCGCGGCCAAATTAACCGCCGTCGGCGTTGGCTTTTTAGTGCTCACCGCCATGCTCATGATGCTCACCATCGACGATGCGTTCAATACGATATGGCGCGTTTCTCGCTCGCGCACCGTGGTGCAGCGCGTGTTAACTTATTGGGCGGTGTTGACCTTAGGGCCGCTGTTAATTGGCGGAAGCTTATCTATCACCTCATGGCTCACCGCCCTGTCGGTTGGCTCCAACAAACAAGTGCCGATCATCAGCTTGCTGATGTTAGAAGCCGCGCCATTCATCTTAACCACGCTGGCTTTTAGCCTGCTGTACCGCGTGCTGCCCAACCGCTATGTGCCGTTTCGCCATGCGTTTACGGGCGGGGTGGTTGGCGCATTTTCATTTGAATTGATGAACCGCGCATTCGCTTTCTACATCACCAACTTTCCTACCTACAAGCTGGTTTATGGCGCGTTCGCCAGCATCCCCGTATTTTTAATGTGGATCTACTTATCTTGGCTAACCGTGTTGTTGGGCGCAGTGATTGCCGCATCACTCTCGCACTGGCGCAGCGGGTTAAACAAAAAAGTTCAGCCCGCCGAACAGCTTTATTACGCGTTGTGCATCCTCAAATTAATCAATGAAGAGATGCACAATGGCCAGGTGCAATCCTTGCCCCTATTTTCCAAAAAATTGCATATTGGATTTGATTCAATCGAAGAAATTCTGGATAAATTAGCGCATGCAAAAATCGTGGGTAAACTTACCGGAAGCGGCTGGGCAATGATCCGGGATACCGAACATATACAAGCCAGCGAACTGTATGAATTGTTTATTTTTAATTCTGGCACACTCACCGATAGACATGGCGATGCATCAATACGGGATTGGTTAACGCGTATCGGCGCGCACTACGCGAAGACCGAAAACACTTCGCTACATGAACTTTTTAATACGCGTGAACGGCAAGAAAAAGAAGAAGTAGCGGTTGAGGTTGTAACGGCTGAAAATGTAGAACGCGTATAAAAATTCAAAGTTTTAAGCCAGACTAGGCGCGAACAAAAAATGGTTACGCCGCATATATTTGATATGTAAGTTAGGGAACCGCTGATTTAATCGGCGAGCGGGATGAAGTGCAAGGCGTACGGAGCGCAGGAACCGCAGTGTATGCGGTATACACGAGGATTACGAGCACCGCACAACGCAGTAATTCGCCCGCGCAGACATTAAATCAGCGTTTCCTTAGCATTTTTTGCAAGCAACAACGTCTGGCAACAAAATTTGGATTTTTTACGGTTGACGAGAATCCTGCCAAGCCGCATTCACCAAATTAGGATACCCCGGCTGCCCCAAGCTGCCGTTATAGCGGCCTAAGGCACGGTACAGGTCGCCCTTTTCCATATCCAGATAATGGCGCAAGATGGTGCAGCCGTAGCGCAGGTTGACGTTTAAGTGAAACAAATTATCCTGCGGCGTACCGATCAACCCCACCCAAAAAGGCATGACCTGCATAAAGCCGCGTGCGCCCGCACGCGACACCGCATATTTCTTAAAACGGCTTTCCACCTGCATCAACCCCAATACCATGTGCGGATCAAGCCCGGCGCGAGTCGCTTCGTAATGTACTGTTTTAAGAAAATCGTGGCGCGTGGCTTCATCCGGCATGCGCTTGTCGAGACGAAAACGCTGCGACATTTCTTGCACCCAAACAGCCTCTTCTTGCGCTGAAGTAAACGCAGATTTAGATGAGCCTTGATCGGCAATAGATTGATGGAGCGCGGTACGCACACTGGCCGATAAGGGCTGATACATTTGCGCGCCCGCCTGGGCAGCATTCATGCTCAGCCCACCCGCAACCCAGCAAATTAGGAGCGTGTAAAACAGAAAATGAGCGCGGTTGAGTTGCATAGTTTGTATGATTAAACGGCCAATTTGGATTGTACAAATTTCAGTAAATTTTGCAACGGTACAAGCTGCGCGGTGGCATCTTTTCGTCCCTGATACTCGACCTGATTTTCCTTCAAGCTCCGCTCGCCAACGACAATGCGGTGCGGGATGCCGATCAGCTCTAAATCTGCGAACATCATGCCTGGACGCTCGTCTCTATCATCCAGCAAAACCTCGATACCCGCCGTACAAAATTCCTGATAAAGCTGCTCAGTAACCGCACGCACCAGCTCGCTTTTTTTGCCGCCGATGGGCGCGAGCGCGATTTGAAAAGAAGCCATCGCTTGCGGTAACGTAATGCCGCGCTCATCATAATTTTGCTCGATGGCCGCCGCTACAATGCGCGAAACACCGATGCCATAACAGCCCATTTCCATCGCCTGCGGCTTACCATTTTCATCCTGAAAAGTCGCGTCCAGCGCGGTGGAATATTTGGTACGCAACTGGAATATGTGTCCGAC
>JANONT010000024.1:0-1621 GCA_031420955.1 Candidatus Nitrotoga sp.
CAGAGCGTTACTCGGCGACACGCTGAAATTACGCGGTGCAACAGTGCAATATGCAACGTGCTATCGGCGTAGTAAACCGCAATTCAATGTAAATATATTGTTGGCGACGCGCCCCGATGCGATCACCGTCACCAGTAGCGAGGCACTGGGATATTTATTTGAAATACTGGACGAACAAACAAAAAAAATAATTCTGTCCATTCCTTTATTTGCGCCGCACGAACGCATTGCGCAAGCGGCGCGCCAATTGGGCTGGCAAGCCGTGACGACTACGCAAGGGGGCGATGATGGATTGTTACAAGGCTTGAGCGCGTGGGCGGAACAAAACTAAGGATAGTTAATGAAAATTAATCCTAGGCCATCCCACGAACCGTCATTCCCGCGCAGGCGGGAATGACGGGCTTTGGGTTTGGTGGATTATCTGGTGGATTATTTGGATTAAACTCAGCCCGCAAGTTTTCGTTTCAAAATATCATTAAGCTGATTAGGATTCGCACGGCCCTTGCTGGCTTTCATCGCCAAACCGACAAAAAATCCAAACACTTTTTCTTTGCCACTACGGTACTCGGCTACTTGCGTGGGATGGGCGGCGATCATTTCATCCACGGTTTTTTCCAGCGCGCCGACATCGGAAACTTGCTTTAAACCTTTGGCTTCGATAATCGCATCTGCACTGCCGCCTTCGCTCCATAAAATCTTAAATACCTCTTTCGCGCCCGCGTTAGAAATCGTGTCATCGGCAATGCGTTGCAACATGCCACCGAGTTGCTGCGGCGTGATTGGGCAATGAGCAATGCTGCGATCTTCGCGATTTAACGCGGCACTTACATCACCCATCAACCAGTTGGCGCAGAGCTTGGGTTCTATTCCGCTAAACCCCTCCCCAGCCCTCCCCTTATCAGGGGAGGGAGTAGCGTCCACTCCTCCCCTGATAAGGGGAGGCCGAGAGGGGTTTAACGTCGCCTCAAAAAAATCCGCCATTTCGCGTGAAGCCGTTAAAGCATTCGCGTCGTATTCTGACAAACCCAAATCAGCGATATAGCGTGCGCGCTTAGCCGCTGGCAACTCTGGCAAGCTGGCTTTAATTTCCGCGATCCATGCATCTGAAATAGCCAGCGGCAATAAATCGGGATCGGGGAAATAACGATAATCGTGAGCGTCTTCTTTGCTGCGCATGGCGCGAGTTTCAACCTTGTCCGCATCGAATAACACGGTCGCCTGCTGAATTTTTCCGCCGCTTTCTAGCGTGTCAATTTGCCATTGCGCTTCGTACTCAATCGCCTGTTGTAAAAATTTAAACGAGTTGAGATTTTTAATTTCGCGGCGCGTGCCGAGCTTCACCTCACCCATGCGCCGCACCGACACGTTGGCATCGCAACGGAACGAACCTTCCTGCATATTGCCATCGCAAATATCAATCCAGCGCACCAGCGTGTGCATGGCTTTTGCGTAGGCCACCGCCTCGGCAGCAGAACGCATATCCGGCTCGGACACAATTTCTAACAGCGGAGTCCCTGCACGGTTGAGATCAACACCCGTCAAATCGTTGCCCGCTAAATCATGAAAGTCTTCATGCAAAGATTTCCCCGCATCTTCTTCCAGATGCGCGCGCGTAATCCGC
>JANONT010000025.1:0-2270 GCA_031420955.1 Candidatus Nitrotoga sp.
CTGAAAATTCTGAAAAAAATGGGAATGCCGAAAATAAAGTGAGCGCGATGGTCACCAGTGGTACGAGGGAGAGTAGCGTGGTGAAGGTCAAGCTGGCGGCAATTTCGACGCAGTGATCTTGCATAAAACGCGCAGCCAAAAAGCGTACAAAACGTACAAAGCGCAAATAATCAATTCGAATATTTTTTACAGCTAACATTTTGCGGGCAGGGGCAACTGAAATATAATGCGCGCATGATACCTGTACCGATGTATTTTATTCCAATTCGCGTTAAAAACGATCACTGTGTTGGCATCGTCTTCGGCTCCTAGATAAAGCAACTAGCCATCTGACTAACCCAGCACAAGACGCTGGGCAAGTCATTGGTTATAGCCGTACTCAAATGTACTGTCTGCACCCGCAAAGGGTAGGCCGTGGTTGTAAAGCCGATGAATCGGCAACAACCACGCACCGTCGCCTCATTCGGGTGCCCGACCACAAGTTTCATGGGCTTGCCGCCTTGTTCTCCTTTCTAACGCGAATCGGAATTAGGCATGGCCATTGACACCTGAAAATAAACCCTCAATAAAGAAAATGATTGATGACAGAAATAGCTAGCGAAAATATGTTCGGCAAAGAAATTTTAGTGCTGTACTACAGTCAGCATGGTGCGGTACGGCAAATGGCACAGCTCATCGCACGCGGCGTGGAATCTGTGCCGGGCGTGCAAGTACGGCTGCGTACTGTGCCCAAGGTTTCTAGCGTGTGTGAAGCGGTTGCGCCCAGCATTCCAGAAGCAGGTGCGCCCTACGCTACATTGGACGATTTGCGCGAGTGTATCGGCATTGCGTTGGGTAGCCCGACGCGCTTTGGCAACATGGCCGCGCCCATGAAATATTTTTGGGATGGCACAGGTTCGCTGTGGATGCAGCACGCCCTCGTGGGCAAACCTGCCGCGCTGTTTACTTCTACCGGCACGATGCACGGCGGGCAAGAAAGTACTTTACTGTCGATGATGCTGCCGCTGCTGCATCACGGCATGGTGATCGTCGGTGTGCCTTATTCAGAGCCGGAACTTTCTAGCACCCAACAAGGCGGTACACCTTATGGGGCGAGCCATCTGGCAGGTTTGGCAAACGATCTGGAGATCAGCGAAGCGGAAAAAAAATTGTGTGTGGCGTTGGGCAAACGGCTGGCATTGACCGCTTTGAAGTTATCTGCTTAAAGGCTCTCAAAATCCAACTTACGTCGCCATACTGTGTTGCGAATAAATAGGGGCGATGTCACTATAATTTATGGAGTCCTCAATTTTGCTCCCTCATCTGCCATGCTTAAACTTGGATAATCCATTAGGCCGAAAACTCGTCATTCCCGCGCAGGCGGGAATCCAGTTAAAAAATAAGAATTTTTCATGTAATGGCTCAAAATTCAAGTTAAGTCCGCTTCGCGGAGGGCTTTTCTCACTGGATTCCCGCCTGCGCGGGAATGACGGTTCTAATGAATTATCGTCTAATGAATTACCGGGCTTAAATTTAGAAATGGAATTACTTCGCCGACTTTAACTCAGTTAAATCTTTCAACGCCAAATTGGAATCTTTAAGCTGAATAAAAGAATAGTAGCGACTGACATTTTGGTTGCCCGGAAAAAAATGGTAGCGATAATAACTAATTTTCCCGGCTTCTACATCAATTTGCAAATCGCTGTGGCGCGCATGATGGGGCGGGAATACGCGAATGTTATAGCGTCCGGGCGGTACTCTTAAATGCAGGAACGAAGCGTTGTAAATTGCCCCCACTTTTTTATCGTTCAGCATCACATTAAACGCGCCCGAAGCCCCCGCAGAATCTTTGGTGCGATAAAGATAAATGTCGCCATGCTCGGTGTCTGGCGGATAAATGCCAGAGAACTTTTCGCCCGGAGCCGAGGCGCACGCGCCGAGTAGTGTGGCAATAAATAAACCCACTATCGCTTTTAATGTTCTGGTTGGTTCGATTATTTGGGCAAGCTTTGCGAGTGGGGTCATACTTTACTCCTGAATTTAAAAATGGATGGCCGGGTAAAATTGGGCAGCCAACATGCTACCCTTCCTGCGAATTTGTGTCACCCCAAAATTATCCTCAATGACTGTATTGCCTTCAATGACCGCACTACTGCTTACTTGCTTAAGTTTCCCCGTTTTTTAATTATCTGCTAATATCATTCACAACTTGAACCCAGATTGTCCATTAGAACAAAACTACGTCATTCCCGCGCAGGCGGGAATGACGCGGCTAATGAATGATTTGGGTT
>JANONT010000026.1:0-6083 GCA_031420955.1 Candidatus Nitrotoga sp.
TCAAATCCGCATTAATTTTGCTTTTTTTCTTCCAGGGCAAGCCCACCAAAATATCAATGTAATTTCTCACCACCGTTGCCTCGGCTGACATCGGTGACATCAGCTTCAACTTTTTCATTTCCGCTTCTGCTTTGAGGCGCGCTTCTTTGGGCATGTGTGCGGCTTTGATTTTCTTTTCTAACTCATCAATATCCGCGCCTTCCTCACCCTCGCCCAACTCTTTCTGAATCGCCTTCACCTGCTCGTTCAAATAATATTCGCGCTGGCTTTTTTCCATCTGGCGTTTAACGCGTCCACGGATGCGCTTCTCCACTTGCAGAATATCCAGCTCAGCCTCCAACAAGCCCAGCAAATGTTCTAAGCGTTTACGCACATCAAAAATCTCAAGGACTGCTTGCTTTTGTTCCAGCTTCAGCGGCAAATGCGCGGCGATGGTGTCGGCTAGTCGACCTGCATCATCAATGCCGGCAAGAGACGTGAGTATTTCCGGTGGGATTTTTTTATTTAATTTAACGTACTGATCGAATTGATTAACCAACGCCCGCCGCATGGCTTCAGTATCAGAACCCGGATCAACATCCGCGGGAACAAGCTCAATCTCGGCATTAAAATGTTGCCGTTCATCAATAATATGCAACACTTTTGCGCGCTGTGTTCCTTCCACCAACACTTTGACTGTACCATCCGGCAACTTCAACATTTGCAGAATATTCGCCATGCTACCGATGCGGTATAAATCATCGGCAGAGGGCTCATCCTTGGCAGCGGCTTTTTGCGCCACTAGCACGATACTCTTGCCCGCCTCCATCGCGTGTTCCAATGCCTTAATCGACTTGGTACGCCCAACGAACAAGGGAATAACCATGCGCGGAAACACAACCACATCGCGTAGGGGCAATAATGGGAAAGAATTCAAAGCTGAGGGGTGATTGTCATATGCTGACATGTCTGAGTCCTTCCGTAAGTTAGTTATGGCTGGTAAATGGGGGCGATGCTAACGAATTCAAGCAGCACCCTATTTTTCAAGCTGTTGCTGTGTAACAGCGATCCATGACGTAATTTAACAACACCTTATAGACCCAATTACATCAAATTCTAGCTACATAACATATTTTGGCTACATAACATTTAAGCTTATGCAGCCTTTGAAGTTTCGGCATACATCACAATTGGGCTGATTTCTCCGCTCACACTATTTGCATCCAACATCACCTTGCTCACATTTTGCAACGAAGGCAAGTCAAACATGATGTCCAACAACGAGTGCTCCATGATCGAACGCAAACCGCGCGCACCTGCCTTGCGCGCCAAGGCTTTTTTGGCGATAGCCAGCAATACGCCTTCGCGGAATTCCAAGCTCACGCCCTCCATCGCAAACAGTTTTTGATACTGCTTGGTCAAGGCGTTTTTTGGCTCGGTTAAAATTTTAACCAGGGCAGCCTCATCTAACTCCTCTAGCGTAGCCACCACCGGCAAACGTCCGACGAATTCGGGGATCAAGCCAAATTTAATTAAATCTTGCGGCTCGACCTCGCGCAATAAATCGCCCGTCCCCTTTGCATCATCGCGCTTGACTAGCGTCGCGCCGAAACCAATCCCCGCTTTTTCAGAACGATTGCGAACAATTTTTTCCAGCCCATCAAAAGCACCGCCGCAAATAAATAAAATGTTCGTGGTATCCACCTGCAAATAATCCGTGCTGGGGTGCTTGCGTCCACCTTGCGGCGGCACCGATGCTTTCGTGCCTTCGATCAACTTAAGCAAGGCCTGCTGCACGCCTTCGCCGGACACATCGCGCGTGATAGAAGGGTTATCCGACTTGCGCGCAATTTTGTCGATTTCATCGATATACACAATCCCGCGCTGGGCGCGCTCCACCTCGTAATCACACGCCTGCAAAAGTTTTTGAATAATGTTTTCGACATCTTCACCCACGTAACCTGCTTCGGTTAAAGTGGTGGCATCGGCCATCACAAACGGCACATTCAGCAAACGGGCTAAAGTTTGCGCCAACAGCGTCTTGCCCGAACCCGTAGGCCCCAGCAATAGAATATTGCTCTTACTTAATTCAACATCGTTTTGGTTTAATTCAACCTCGCTCTGATTGGTGCCAGCCACACCTAAATTGCTCAGCCGCTTGTAATGGTTATACA
Organism: Candidatus Nitrotoga sp.; assembly: GCA_031420955.1. GTDB lineage: Bacteria > Pseudomonadota > Gammaproteobacteria > Burkholderiales > Gallionellaceae > Nitrotoga. The sequence goes on from JANONT010000026.1 coordinate 2,154, forward strand.
CCGCAACAGCCAATATTTTTTTAGCAGATTCCTGCCCAATGACGTATTCGTCAAGCTTGGCACGTATCTCGTGTGGCACAGGCAGCGCATCTTTATTGGCTTTAATCGGTATCGCGCCCTGGAATTCTTCGCGCAAAATATCATTGCATAGCGTCACGCATTCATCACACACGAATACCGAGGGACCCGCAATCAGCTTGCGTACTTCATCCTGGCTTTTACTACAGAATGAGCAGTACCGCATCTCTTTTTTACCTTTATCCAGCACCATCAAACTTCCCCGATTGATTGAACAGCCAACGTTTCTATCGATTACTACAGTATTTCTATTTCTCGTAGCTATAACCACCCATTATGATTATGGTCGCTTAGTCAGCACCTGATCGACCAAGCCATATTCAACCGCCTCTGTCGCGGTGAGAAATTTATCGCGCTCGCTATCCCGCGCGATTTCTTCCGCACTGCGACCAGTGTGCAACGCCATCAATTTATATAAGCTTTCACGCAGACTCAAAATATATTTCGCGTGGATTTCAATATCGGTCGCCTGCCCTTGAAAACCACCCAACGGTTGATGAATCATCACCGTCGAATTCGGCAACACAAAACGTTTGCCTTTTGCCCCAGCCTGCAACAAAAACGCGCCCATAGAGGCGGCAATGCCGATACATAAAGTGGAAACCTGCGGCTTGATAAATTGCATGGTGTCATAAATGGCCATGCCCGCCGAAATCGATCCGCCCGGCGAATTGATATACAGATGAATATCTTTATCCGGATTTTCAGATTCTAAAAACAACAGTTGCGCAACCACCAAATTGGCCACCATATCATTGATCGGGCCGACCAAAAATATGACGCGCTCTTTCAACAGCCGTGAATAAATATCATACGCGCGCTCGCCGCGCCCGCTAGTTTCTATCACCATAGGGACGAGGCCAATGTTTTGCGGGCTCATTTTTTCTGACTCCCCCGCACCGTGCGGAAAATTGCTAACCATTATTTATTCCCCATCAACTCATTAAAGTCGGCGATCTTGTCGCTGATCTTGGCCGTGCTCATCACCCAGGTCACCACATTCTCTTCCAGCACCATATTTTCCACCTCACGCAGCCGCTCAGGATTGTTGTAATGCCACTTCACCACCTCATCTGGATGGTCAAAACTTTGCGCGTAATCCAATAACAGCGTACGGGTTTGCTCCGGTGTTGCGCCTAAATTATGCCGCTCGACTAGGTCGATCAAAATCAGCCCCAGCTTCACGCGGCGATGTGCGCGCTCGCTAAACAAATGCAAGGGCAAGGTCATGCCCGGCATACTCGTGCCACGCTGCTTCATCTCTTCTAATGTTTGCCGCATCAAAGCCTGCGCTTCCGCTTCGACCATGGCCTTGGGCACATCCATTTGCGCCACGTTAAACAGCACATCCATCGCATTATCTTTGTTCTGCAGCTTCAGGCGACGCTCCACTTCCAAGCCAATATTTTTGCGAATTTCAGCGCGTAATTTCTCCACATCGCCGTCCTTAATGCCCATGGATCGGGCAAATTCTGCATTCAATTCTGGCAAGCTGGGCGACTCTACCAAATGTAGCGTGATGGTAAATACGGTACGTTTACCCGCCACATTTTTGCCGTGATAATCAGCCGGAAAATTCACATCGAACGATTTGGTTTCGCCTGATTTCATGCCCATAATGCCGCCTTCAAAATCCGACAACATCCGCCCTAAACCCAGCACCACCTTAAAATCCTTAGCCTGCCCGCCTTCAAATAATTCGCCGTCCAGCGTACCGCTAAAATCAATCGTCACCTGATCTTCATTTTGCGCGGCACGATCACTCACCACAAATACTGCGCGCTGTTTTAACAGTGTCGCAATCGTCCGATCAACATCTGACTCGCTCATGCTGTAAGTGACGCGCTCTACCGTTTGTGCCGCCACATCGCCAAGCACCACTTCGGGATACACCTCAAACGTTGCGCTGAATTCAATCTGCTCTGTTGTGGGATCAATCGATTTAATTTCAAAATCTGGGCGGCTGGCAACGCGTAATTTATTAGCGGTTACCGCCTCAGCAAAATATTTTTGCAAGGCATCGCCTATCGCTTCTTGCTGCATTTGCGCACCATATTGTTGACGCAAAATATTCAACGGCACTTTGCCCGGCCTGAAACCTGGAGCCTTGGCGGTGCGCCCCAAATGCTTCAGGCGCGCCTCGACCTCGCCTTTCAATTGCTGCTGGGGAATGGTTGCATTTAGGCGACGCTCTAGCGCACCCAATGACTCTACTCTAGACGGGGACTCTACACTCGACATGCTAACTTTCCTTGAGATTTAAAAAATGGGATACCTGTAACAATACTAATCACCGCGCAAGACAAAACCCGTGCTGCAATTTTTATCATTATTGATTAAGTTGGTGCGAAAGGAGAGACTCGAACTCTCACGCCTCACGGCGCTGGAACCTAAATCCAGTGCGTCTACCAATTCCGCCACTTTCGCTCATTCAGAAAGAATGAAGCGGCGCGATTATAACACGCGAATTCAGGCTTCAACATGAGCGGGGTATGGCCAGTTTTCCCGCTGTTATCCGGCTCAAGTAATTTGTAGTGCGGGTAACGTCTGCTTGTTTCAGCATAAAAAAATGATTACGCCATCGTGCAGCTTCACTGTTCGAGTAGAAAGTTTTATGATGCTCCAGCTATCTTAATTTGACTTGAGCCCATCGGAGACCACCATGTCCAACAACATTGAATCCATTGCCCAGGATACACACACCTTCTACCCCTCCACACAATTTGTGCAACAGGCTAATGTTTCAGGCATGCCAGCTTATCAAGCACTATGTGCTGCTGCCGCGCAAGATTACGCTGGCTTTTGGGCAAATCTAGCACGCGAAAACATTATCTGGAAAAAGCCTTTTACGACTACATTAAACGATAGCAACCCGCCATTTTATAAATGGTTTGAAGACGGTCAGCTTAATGTTTCTTACAATTGTTTAGATAAACATCTCGCCACGCAGCCGGAAAAAGTCGCACTGATTTTTGAAGCCGATGATGGAAAAATTACGCGCATCAATTATCGCGAGTTGCATCAGCGTGTGTGCCAAGCCGCCAACGGCCTGAAATCTCGTGGCATCAACAAAGATGATCGGGTTGTGATCTACATGCCGATGAGTATCGAGGCCATCGTGGCGATGCAAGCCTGTGCGCGTATAGGCGCGATCCACTCGGTGGTGTTTGGTGGGTTTTCAGCTAAGAGTCTAAATGATCGAATTATGGATGCCCAAGCCTGTGCGGTGATTACGGCAGACGCACAACTACGCGGTGGCAAAATAATTCCGCTGAAAGATGCGGTGGACGAAGCGCTACAGAATATTGATAGTGTGCATAGCGTGATTGTGTATAAACGCGCTGGCAACCATGTCGCATGGAATGAAAAAGTTGACCTATGGTGGCATGATTTATTTGACGCGCAACCCGCACAATGCGAGCCAGAGTGGGTGGCTGCCGAGCATCCCTTGTTTATTTTGTACACCTCTGGCTCCACTGGCAAACCCAAAGGCGTGCAACATTCCAGCGCGGGATATTTGTTGGGGGCGATGATTTCTATGCGCTGGGTATTTGATTATAAGCCGACCGATATTTTTTGGTGTACCGCTGACGTAGGCTGGGTCACTGGTCATAGCTATGTGGCTTACGGCCCGTTGGCGATGGGCGCGACGCAAGTGATATTTGAAGGCGTGCCGACTTTTCCGGACGCCGGACGATTTTGGAAAATGATACAAGATCATCAAGTCACCACGTTTTACACCGCGCCTACTGCCATACGCTCGCTTATAAAATTAGGTGCGGATTTACCCAAACAATATGATCTTTCCAGCCTGCGCTTATTAGGCAGTGTAGGCGAGCCGATCAACCCGCA
>JANONT010000027.1:0-2791 GCA_031420955.1 Candidatus Nitrotoga sp.
CCGCTCACCCGCGCACCCAAAGCTTCTAACTTTGTCTTGGCCTCTTCACGCCCCATGTTTGACAAAGTGCCAGTCAGCACAAAAGTTTTTCCACTCAAGGGTAAATTTTTCATCGTAGCACTTTTTTGCTCAGCCCAAGTAACCCCTGCATTGCGTAGCTGGGTAATCACCTCTTGGTTATGCGGCTCACTTAAAAACGCCAGGATACTTTGCGCCACAATCGGCCCGATGTCCGGCACCGATTGTAAACTTTCGGCATCTGCCCGCATAAAATTATCCAGCGTGACATAATGTTTTGCCAATTCTTTAGCTGTCGCTTCGCCTACATTGCGTATGCCCAGCGCGTAAATCAATCGCACCAGTGTAGTGGTTTTACTCTGCTCAATTGCATCCAGCAAATTATAGGCAGATTTTTCGCCCATGCGCTCCAGTATCGCCAAATCTGCTAACTTTAATCGATACAAATCGGCGGGGGTATGCACTAATTTTAAATCGACCAATTGCTCAATTAACTTGTCGCCCAAGCCTTCAATGCTCAACGCGCGGCGGCTGGCAAAGTGCCACAAAGCCTGTTTGCGCTGCGCTGGGCAATACAAGCCGCTGCTGCACCGCCAAACCGCCTCATCGGCTTGCTTGATGACTTGGCCGCCACATACCGGGCAATGCTGCGGCATGACAAACTCACGCGCACCCGCCGGACGATATTCATGCAGCACACGCACCACTTCTGGTATCACATCGCCCGCACGCCGCACACTCACCGTGTCGCCAATATGAATATCTTTGCGCCGCATTTCGTCTTCATTATGCAAAGTGGCATTGGTCACCGTTACCCCGCCGACAAATACTGGAGCGAGCCTCGCAACGGGTGTAAGCGCGCCCGTGCGCCCCACTTGAATTTCAATATCCATTACAGTCGTAGTCGCTTCTTCGGCAGGAAATTTATGCGCGATAGCGAAGCGCGGGGCGCGGGACACAAAGCCCAAATTTGTCTGCTGCGCGATTGAATTAACCTTGTACACCACACCGTCAATTTCAAACGGCAACTGCTCGCGCTGCGCGCCGATTGCATGGTAATAGCCCAACAATCCATCAATGCCTTTTACCACCCGCCGCATTGCATTTTTACCAGCGTCGGGCGGCACGGGCAACCCCAGATTTTGTAAAAATGTCATCTGTGCATCATGGCTATCCGGTAATTTTTCGCCCTCTATCGCGCCCACACTATACGCAAAAAAACTCAGCTTACGTTGGGCGGTAATGCGCGAATCTAACTGTCGTAACGCGCCCGCTGCGGCATTGCGCGGATTGGCAAATAATTTCTCGCCCAATTTTTCTTGCTGGCGATTGAGCGCGGCAAAATCACGCTTCATCATCAACACCTCACCGCGCACTTCAATCAGGGCTATGTTCCGACTTAAACGCAACGGAATAGTTCGCACGGTGCGTAAGTTCTGCGTGACATCCTCACCCACGCTGCCGTCCCCGCGTGTTGCACCTTTCACGAATAAGCCATTTTCATAAATCAGCGAAACAGCCAGACCATCAAATTTTGGCTCCACCGCATATTCCACCTCCGCCTCACCCTCACTCAGAGCCTGGCGCATGCGCACATCAAAAGCACGCGCCTCATCCTCAGTTAAAGCATTTTGCAATGACAACATCGGCGTGCGATGAGTTACTTCGGCAAAGGATTTCAACGGCGGCGCACCTACACGCTGTGTGGGGGAATCAGGTGCGGCCAGTTCGGGATATTGTGTTTCTAGATTTTGCAATTCACGAAAAAGTTGATCAAACGCTGCGTCGGAAATAACTGGCGCATCCAGCACATAATAATGCTCGTTGTGCTTGTCAATTTCTGCCCTCAAAAATGCGATTCGATCTGTTGCGGAGAGGTTCATTTTTATTCCAGATAATCCGTGTGACTAAAACCCCGCCATTCCGACAAAGTAGCTTGGGTTGACTAACCTCATACTCAAGGGTGTCTCTAAAAATTCAAATTCTTAAGCCAGACAAGGCGCGAACTAAAAATTTAGACGACGCATACGTTTTGATATGTTAGGAAAACGCAGTTTCAGTGGAGACTAACCTTTAGGTTATGTCGTAACTAATAATTTTTTGTGCGTAACGCAGTATGGCGACAGAAGTTGGATTTTGCACTCAAGAAAACAATCGGCGCGCCTGCGCCCCCCCCGGTACAACATGTGCCGCCAACATTTTCGCTTCAATGGCGGCTATTTGCTTACGGATCAGCGCGATACTTTCTGGTCTGAGAATTTTACGATGATCGTCCACCAAAGTTGCATTTAATTGGCTACCTATTTCATGTGCCAATTCTGCCATTTGATCAAAGTGCTGCACGGCTTGCTCGGTAAGCGGTACGTCCAACAGCAAAGTCAGGCCGCTCACGCCACGCTGTTGTACGGTGTGATATTGGAAAGGCGTGTTGTCGATATTGCCTAAACTACATAACGAATTTCCGCGCTTATCCAGCAAGTGAAATGCGCCGTCAGCTTGCAGGCTCAGCCCGTGTTGCTCGCATATTTTCGCCACTTCTGCGCCGGGAATGTGCTGGCGGTCTTCAGGCAATAAATTTAGCCCGACGATGCGATCAACCGAGACACAAAATTCATCCAGCTTAGCCGCCCGCGCCACCGCCAGTTTCACGTCCGGTAAAATAAGCTCGGCTTGCGCTTGTGTGCCAATGCTGTGTACCACCTCTTTAAATTGCGCGAGCTTGGCTTCGGACACCGCGCCCGACCGATTAACCAATTGCAATGCTAGTTTAAGT
>JANONT010000028.1:0-11457 GCA_031420955.1 Candidatus Nitrotoga sp.
CATTTTCAACACACCGTGGCGGTCTTTGACTACGCTTTTCCGCTGGATAAATTAATCCACGCGCTGAAATATGGCGAGCGATTAGAGCTGATCAACAGCTTTGCCGATCCACTCGCGCAGCGTGTGCACACACGTCCCGACCACATTATCCCGATGCCATTACACCCCGCCCGTTTACGCGAACGCGGCTTTAATCAATCATTGGAATTAGCACGACGTGTGGGGGAAAATTTGAACATCCCGGTGCGGTTGGACAGCGTGCAACGGGTGCGCGACACGCCACCGCAAAGCAGCTTGTCACGCACGGCGCGAAATAAAAATATGCGGCATGCTTTTGCTTATGTGAAAAATTTCAGTACAGAAAATATAACAGGCGGAAATTTAACAGGCCACCATATTGCAATTGTGGATGACGTGATGACCAGTGGCGCGTCGCTCAATGAAGTGGCGCGGGTGTTGCGCCAAGCAGGAGCCAGTGAAGTGAGTGCGTGGGTGGTGGCGCGTGCGTTGCCGCGTTAAATCCAAACAATACAAACCAGAAACTACCCCGCCGCCAACTGCCCCAATCGTTGCGTCACAAACGCTTGTAAATCCGCGTTGAGTGATTGCGTATCGAGCGCGTTTTTAAATACCTCAATCGCTTCGTTATTTTTTTGCAAAGCCTGCAATGAAATTCCCATACCCATCAGCCACACCCCTGAATTTGGATTCAGTTGCAGCGCGGCTTGATAATGCGCGATCGCTTCTTGATGAAGATTTTGGCGTTGCAGCAGCGCGGCCATAAATGCGCGATAGTCCGCCTGGCGTTCAGCGTAACGCAAAGATTGTTGCAAAGTTTTCAGTGCTTGCGGCAACTCGCCATGCTCCACTTGCAAGCGCGCCAGCAACATGGCAAAACCGCTATGTTCTGGAAACTGAAAATGCCCAGCCTTCAGCACACGTTTGGCATGGGCATCTTGTTTATTTTTTAGCAACGTATCTACCAACGACAGCCGCGCCGCATCATGCGCCGGATAAAGCTTCAGCACCGCCTTATACCCGGCCACAGCTTCGTGCGTGCGAGCTTGCTGCAACAAAATATTTGCCGAACGAAATTCGTTATCCGCCTGCTGCTGCTTGCTCATCTGTTTAATGAGGCTGCTCGCTTCAATTACCTGACGCGGCGCACGCGCTGATTTTTTATTTTGTAGCAAAAGCGCGGCGGGAATTTCTTTTTTCGGCTCGGCTATCGCCACGGTAATTTTTTGATCGATGGGCACAATCTCAACAACAGCAGGTATGGCAACAGATGGAACGAAAAGCGCAGCGGGTGGCGAATTCAATTCTTCGCCAAAAAAATATTCCCCCGCAAAATATTTACTCGAAAAATCTGTGGTGCTGATTTTTTGCTGCGCGATTAAAGCAACCGTCATCGCTAATCCGACGAGCATCGCCCCCAACATTAACCGCATTAAAATAGATTTATCAGCGCGCATCGGCACGGCGCGAATAGCGTAGTCGGGCAGTATGAGTGGCGCACCGCGCCTGTCTAAATCCGCCAATACTTTATTGATGACACTCATGCTCGCCCCTCTCACTAACCCTCTCCTCCACTGGCGGGGAGAAGAGACATTATTTTTTGTTGGTTAAAAGGACATCCCTAAAATAAAATTTTTAATCAATACAAACTCAACCAACTCATGCCCAAACCCGCTAACGATAACGCCAGTGTGAAGCGGCTCCACCTATGCCAACTGCGCCCGCGTGACTCCGGCGTGTCGACCACCGCCGCCTGCACGTGCTTTTGCAAAACCTGTTGCCGCCCCTCGCCATAAGCCAGCATCAAGGCTTTATGCGCCAATATATTGAGCAAACGCGGCGTGCCGCAACTGGCTCTATGCATCGCTCCCACCGCCCCCGCACTAAATAATTCATCACCCGCATAGCCCGCAATTTTTAAGCGATGTTGTAAATATTGCGCGATATCTGCGCGGCTTAATCCTTTTAATTCGTATTGAAAACTGATGCGTTGACGCAATTGCCGCACTGAATTTTGTTTCAAGCGCGCATTTAATTCGGGCTGTCCAAACAATACTACCTGCATCAATTTTCTTTTTTCAGTTTCCAAATTTGTCAATAGGCGTAACACTTCCAAGCTCTCTAACGGCATCGCCTGCGCCTCGTCCAAACATACTAAAACGCGCTTGCCCTCACGCGCAAAATCCAACAAAGCGAGCGTTAATCCTTTCAGCAATAAATGTTGGTCGGTTTCATTACCCAAATTCGCGCGAAATTCATCCGCCAAGGCACGCAACAAACTGTGCGGTTCCAGATAGGGATTAGGCAAATAAGCGGTGACAAATTTAGCGTTAGGATTATCTGTTGGCGCGCTGGCATCTTTAGTACCAATCGCGGTAACGCTCGCGCCATTATTTAAAGTGGAGAGAAATTTTCGGCACAATAATGTTTTTCCGAAGCCCACTTCACCCACGATTTTTATAAAACCTTCACCGTTGCGAGCCGCTACCAGCAAGGTGTTCAACGCCTCTTGGTAGCTGGCGCAGGCAAAGAAAAAATGAGTGTCAGGGGTGAGAGAGAAGGGGGCTTCGCGCAAATTAAAATGTGTTAAATACATTTTTTTGACTCCTAAAAACCATGCTTCGCTGAGTTGATGGATATCGTTATTCCAACTCTACTTTATTAATCTCTGAATCTTGCTCCCGCCTTCGCCCCCCTCGCTACGCTCTCCCCATCCTTCTCCCAGAGGGAGATCGCAGCGAGGGTGCCGAAGGCGGGTTTTACTTCCCTCTCCCTCCGGGAGAGGGATCGAGGGTGAGGGAAAGCCTCTTAAAGGAAGTGTAAATTTACTCAAGGATTGTACCCAGGCGAGCGCGCAATCCCGCTAATACGATCTCGGCTGCGGGTAATATCATCAGCCCAGTCTCGGTCACTGCTGACGATAGTCGGCTTGATTAAAATCACCAGTTCGCGCTTCTCGGTGCGCTTGTTGGTCTGTCCAAAAAATCGTTTAGATAATCCCGGCAAACCAGATTGTTCATCAAACGTAGCCTGCCGCATCAAGCCGCCTATCGCCACAATTTGCCCATCATGGGCGCGCACAATGCTATCGGTTTCAGAAATCGAACTGGAGGCCAGCGGCAAATTTAGCACGCCCGATGTGCCACCAATATCCACTATTTTATTCACCGTGGTGACCAAGCTCACCGCCGGGTGCACATGCAAAATAATTTCATTGTTGTGGTCGATGCGCGGCGTAACGTCCAACGCAATGCCAGAAAAGAATGGCTGCAAGGTAACGGTCGGCGTAGTGGTGGCCGCACCAGAAGTGGTGGTGGTGGCACTGGAAACATTGGTCACAAAAAATTCATCCGTACCGACTTTCAACACCGCTTTTTGATTATTTAACGTGGCGATGCGCGGGCTGGATAACACATGCACATTGCCTTGTGATTCTAGAAAATTCAGCAGCGCGGCAAAATTATTTGTCTGAAAAGCCAGGCCAAATAAAGTCCCCGCTGCTGTAGGAATGGTTGCTAATGAACTGCCCGGCAGCGCGCTCAAGGTGGCGTTGCTAATAGCCTGCGCCGTGCCACCCGCCGCGTTCGGCAGCAGGGTCGCACCGGGCGACAACACGCCGCCCGCCGCATGTCTGGCCGCACCTCCCCCTGCTTTACCAAAGCCCGCCCAGTTCACGCCAGACTGAAAACTATCGCTCAAGGTGACCTCAATAATTTTCGCTTCTAATATCACCTGCCGCTCGATAGAGATTTGCGAAGCGCGCAAATAGGCGGCCACATTTTTCAATTCTTCTGGCATGGCGCGTATCACAATCACCCCAGACATGGGGCTAATCACCACACTGCGCCCCGCTTCGTTGCCGACAATGGCGACAAGTGCGCGGCTCAGTTCGCTCCAAAAATCGGTGCTGGATGACATGCTGACTTGGCTGCCATCTTGCCCGCGTGTCGTCGTGGCTGGCACTGCTGCACTGCCCGGTGTCGCAGGCGTGCTATCGAATACCGAGCCAGAAGTCACGCGCACGCTTGATTTTCCATCGCGCTGGCCAGTCAAATAATTCACCTGAAACAAGCGCGTCTGTAGCGTAATTGGCAAAATAAAAATGCGCGTTGCATCCACTTTATAATCGAAGCCATACAACTCACGGATTACTTCCAACGCCTCAAACACAGTGACGTCTTTCAAGTTTAACGAAATGTTTCCGCCAACTTCTTGATGCACCAATATGCTGTAGCGCGTGCCGGAAACCAGCGCGGTAAAAACCTGATGCGCGGGCGTGTTGTTCACCGAAATATCAAATTTCGCTTCCGGCACTTTACCGTCCACCTGCCCCAACGCAACCGCCAATGGCGGCAATAAAGCATCGCTCACGGCCTTGTCTGACATCCCTCTAGAGCGGTTTTCTGCGGATGCATCCATATCTTTGCGGATGGCTTCGGCGGCGGAATTTTTAGCGTTAGGCGTAGCGCAGGCAGACAAACCCAGCACCATCAATATCACGCATAAATATATAAAAAATCGCTGCGGCATTTTAATAGCTTTGGAATTCATTTTTCCTCCTGGGCTGCGGCTTCATCTTGGTGTAACACGGTCGGCCTATTTATTTCGGATAATCCCTTAGACTGAAAGTTTGTCATTTCCACACTGGGAAATAATTGTAAAACTTTCTTTCCGTTCGCGCTTTGCAATACCACTTCGTGCTCATTCACTTCTAACAACGTGACCGCGCCACTTTTCTCACCCAGCTCCAACACCTGCCCATTAATCATCGCAGCACGACGATTGGGAGAAATTATGATGGTCTGCAAACCCTTGTTAGCCAGCACTGCGGGCGGTGCAGTGTGGCTGCCAACCGCATTGCCACTAGACTTCGCATCCGAATACAGAGACGCAATCGCGGGTCGCGTGGGGTCAGCTAAACTTTGCGCCGACACCGCTATGGGCAGCAGACCCAGCAGCATCGTTGCAAATTTTATGAAAGTAGCGACTTCAATTTTTATAAGTGAACAAATTAATTTAGATTCCAGAAAGCAATTGAGCCCAGAACAAGGCGGCGAGAAAAAGCGCGACACAGACAGCACATTTGAGTGCGGCAATAACCAGCGACTCGCTATCGTTTTTTGATAGCGTAGTCGAATGGCTAGTTGTTTCATCCAGGCGTGCCTGACGATGGCAACACAGTTATCGGCTCCATTGCACACTGGAATCATACTAATAACCATATTTTGTCCAGACTCAAGGTATAAATCGTCAGTGTTAATTCAGAGGTCGGATATTGCACCACCTCCATTTTTGCCATACCCCAAAACATCTGCACAGGCAGCCGTTCTAAGGCCGTTAAATATTGCAGCAGATCAAGGTAACTGCCGCGCACGGTAATTTGCACACCGTGTTTGAATACTTGCTTACTCAAATCCTGCTTGGCTGCCACTGGCTCTGGCTGTACACTTGCCGCGATTTTGTTAGGCACCGCATCATCTATTAACGGAGCGACGGGCAGCGTTTTCAAGCTGACCAATTGCAATTGTTTATTCTGGCGCAATACTTTTTCTAGCAAGCCCACCATTTTTTCTGGCTGCACCAAACGCTCGCGGCTGCTTTGCAAATAAGCGCTACCGGCTATCAGCTGTTGCTTCAATTCGTTGATACGCTGCCGCTGCGGAGAATCTGTATCCTCTCTTCTGGCCTGCAAAATTTCTTCTATACTGGCTTGCGCTTCCTTTATTTTTTCTTGCTGCTGCGCTGCCTGCCGCACTGCCTCTTGCTGCTGTGCCAACAGTGGATTAAGAAATAAAACATGCACCAGTGCCACCAACATACTTGCTGCGGCGATAAAAATTAGCACGCGCTCGCGCAGTGCAAGACCATCTACTGTGTCGCGCAATTTTTTCCAATGCTGGTTCATGGTGCGGCCTCGTTGCTCACTTCAGATTGCAAAGTGAATTTTACAAAGCGCGGCGACGCACCTTCTGCTTGCTGCATTTGCAAGGCGGCAAACGATTTTCCGCGCATGATTTTTTCGTGATTTAAACGGCGGACATAAGCTGGCAAAAGCTCCGGTTGCAACGCCGCACCGTGCATGGTCATCTGTGTTGCGTCACCCGTTATATTAAAACCCGTCAGCCACAAACCTTGAATAGACTGCCTTGCAAAGGCGAGCATGTATTCCGAATACCCTGTGGTATTACCGATCACCCCACTTTTCAAGGTGGCAATCAGCTCATTTTGCGCGGCTAATTGCTGCTCTACACGGCTCATCTCATCGAGCAATAATTGCTGGGATTGTTGTGGCGAAAGACCCGCTTGGTAGCGGGCTAATGTTTGCTGATCTGCGGCAAATCGGCGTGCCGCATCTGCGAACTGTCGCTCTACCTGTTGCACCTGATACGCCGCATACGCATAAAATAATCCGGCCCCCAGCGCGACTAAAGCGAGTGCCTGCAACATCGCCAGCATGGAAAAATATTTTCGCTGCGCTAAAAAAATGGGATTAAATAAATTTATTTGCTGGCTCATAGTGCGCGTCTTTCCTGACGTAATGCCGCACCTAAAACGGGCAGGGCATAAGCCATAAATTGATTGTTGAGCAAACCAGGTGTTGCGCTAATATCCATTACCTGAGCCAACTCCAGCAGCTCTACCGGAAAACTCAAATCAATCTTTAGTGTCTTGATTAAATCAGCCGAATCCGGTGCGGCAATCAATAATCGCGCAATATTGATATGATGATATTGCCGATCAAAATAATCCAAAGAACGTTGCACCTCAATTTCTACCCGCTCAATACTCTGCTGCCGCGCACCCGCAACCACATCCTGCAACTGCCCTGCAGTCACCTCTATGCGCCGCGCCAAATAAAGCTCTCCATCGCACGTAAACGTTAGCAAGCCGCCGCTGTCATCAAACACCAGCAACGCTAATCCGCGACCGCTCTGCTCAAATAACGCAGCAATATTACGCTGCGCCATTTCTGGAATATCAATCGCCCGAATATCCATCTTGGCTTTTTCAAATAACGCCATGCGCTTTTTAATCGTCTCGTTGGACGCGGCCACAGCATACAAAAATTGTGGCCGATCTCCCACATTGTGTCGGGCCGGAATCTGCAACACATCCACTGTCGCATCATCCGCGTGATAATTCAGCGCGTCTTTTATGCGCCAGCGTATCGCTGTTTTCAGCTCTGCCAGCGGCACATTCGGCGCGTCCACCAACATCATTTGATATTCGCTCGCGTTCAATAGGGTCGCGAATTGGGCGCTGCCCAACTTGGCCTCTTTGCATAATTCCATCAACGCATCGGACGATATTTCTGACACAGGATAAAATGCACACAGCAAAACATGCGGCCTGCCACCGATCATTTTTACCTGAGCAAAATGCACTCCAGCACGGCTAAAACTCACCGCCACCCAGCCTGATTCAGGGTTTGTTTTTTTAAAAAATTCAGATAATTTTGGGATGTGCATAATCAGAATGGCAATATTTCACGATGCCATTGTCGACCGTCATCGAGCAATTCAAAGGCTCAAATAGCTCAGGTTTATGGGTGCTTCTAAATGGAAGAGTGTGGAAAGATAAACTCAAATTTATGCAAGTTTTTTGAAGGGTCAGGGTCGTGATAAAAATAAGGGGGATGAAATATATTCAGCTTAAGTGTTAAACCGATCTACTTCCGCCCCTTTATTAATCTCTTAACTTGCTCCCTCATCCCAACCCTTCTCCCTTCGGGAGAAGGGTTGGGATGAGGGAGCAATCTGGTATTCAATCTGGAATCATTAAATTAACAGTGGTTTTAGTTCCGACATCACGCGCTACGCGCATGAGTCTGCACTGAAACTACTAAAGCGGCTGTTGCCACTTTAGTAGTTTTCTCGCATATAAATAATTTCGTTCGCGCCTTTGTACACGCCAAAAGTGGCGCGCCCCGCAACACTGGGCAGCAGGTAGCTGGGTGTGTTCATAATCGATAAATTCGCGCTGCCCGCAACATTAGGCGCGAGTAATCTAAACGTTGCTATACCGTTGGTAAAAGTGACCACACCCGCAGGGGATGCGTTGATGTTGCCCAGTGCTAAGGGTGCTTTTGCGATCACAGCTTGCAGGTTTCCGGTGGGGGTGAGTTGGGTATTAAATTGCGTTTCATCATCTAAAATGTTGGTGATGAAATCATTGCCATCCCAATATTGCGCGGTGGCGGTCAGCGATAGCGATAATAATTCTGACCCAAACGCATTGGATAATTTAATGCGCCCATAGCGTATGTCGGTGCTTGCACTGTTGACTTGAGTGCGGTCTACAATCCCGTCCGCATTCAAATCTAAATCTGGCACGGTGCTCACGCCGTCGCTATCCACAGGCGCGATGCCAACATCCAACGTGGTGTACGGGCCATCTGCTAAACCAGAATTTACATTGCCCGAACACGTCCCCAACGTACAACGCGCCACCGCTATCGGCACAATCATATCCGCTGTGCCCACGCTAAAACTGCCCGCACCACTGGTGGTGATAAGTGAAGTATCCAGTCGCGCGGTCAGGTCAATTGGAACGGTTGCATCTACCGCGCCCAGTGCCAATGTTGCGCCGGATGTCAGCGGATTGAGTTTGGCGAATGCACCCGTGTAATTTTGCGTGATGGTGTTGCCCGCGTTTTCTGCGGTTAGCGTGAAGTTGACATTCAGCGGTTCGCCCATGTAAGTGTAGCTGGGCGAAACGCAAGCGGTCACGCCATCGGCAACCAGCAGACCGTCGTGGTCACACCAGTCGGCACGGTTATCAAACGGGCTCGGCGCAACGCCAAAATGATGCGGATAAAATCGCCCGATGTTGCCACTGGCAGTGGGCGTGGTCACTTCGCCCGTCACCAGATAATTGCCATCGCCGATTTTAGGCATGACCTGAAGAATGCCGACTTCGCTCCAAGCCAGGTCGGTGACAGTCGTTGCACCACCGCTGAAATTTGTTGCACCACCCAGCACGATACAGCCCGTGGTTGAGCCTTTACAGGTCAACAAGCCGGGGTTGCCGCCACTCGGTGCGACCAGCACCGCACTCAGATTGATGCCCTCGGGCGCACTTTCCAAACCGTAGTTAGGCGTGGTGGCATTCAGCGCATTTTTAGCGGTAACCGTTGCGGTAAATTGTGTTTCCGTAATAGTTGCATCGCCTGCCGTAATAAATTTTTCTCCAGCAGCATCGGCCGCCGCAGGGTTGGCAAAATTATCACTGGTGCGCCTAGTGTTAGTCAGCGTGAAATGGCTGGGCTTGGCGATAAAAGAATCATTACCCGTTATCACCACCCCATTATCACTCGTCGCGGTGCTGCCGTCATAGCGCGCATCCACGCGCACATCGCCCACGTCGGGATAACACAAACTGAATGTTGCTTGCGGCGCAGTGCCCGCTCCAAAAGTTAAAGTGAGCGAGGTAGGACTGGCAGTACTTATGCCGAGGTTGGCGTAGCCCGTCGCGCAATCAGCATTGCCCGTGCCTGCCATCACCTTGCCTGACAACGTACCTGTAGCGGGGTTGATATAATTCGACCAAAATTTCACGGTACGCGTAGTGTTGGCAAAACCTGCTGTACACGAGGTTAGTGTTGCTACTTGACGTGTTGCCGAGGTATGGTCAGGTACGTTAAATGAAAATGTATTGTTCGCAAAGTTCAAGTTGCAGGCGGCACTGCCGCCACTGCCGAGCGCGCTGGTGGCCGTGTTGAAACACATATAAGCATTACTCGGCGCGGGGCTGATCGTGCCAGTTATGGCCAGTGCTGCCGTGCCGGCTGTGGATCGCGCCAGCAAAAACCCCGCGTTGATGCCACCGCTGGCAGCGGTGATGGTGACTGTGCTGCTCGGTGTCCATGTCGAACCTGTAGTCGGAGAAAGCCCTATATTGGTGACGTTGCTACCCGTGTAGTACGCCGTGCAAGCGGCATTGGCGCAAGCTTTTAGAATGATAGTTTCTGTCGCACAGGTAGAGGCCGATCCATCATGTTCCATGCGAATGTGATGCAGCGCGGGCAAGGTGTAATCCACTCTAACCTGGATATGATCGACCGTGATCGTGCGATTATTGGTGGAGGTGGTACTGGTGTTTCGCGCGGCAAAGGCCACGCCAAAATTCGTGGCATTCAACTCCGCCACCGTCCATGCCGCACCCCACAAATTGGTTTGTCCACCGTGCGGCTCGACCACGTCGGCGGTGGTGTAATTCGTAGCCGTGGCAGCGTTGAACGCCGTGCTGATCACGCCACCCTTAATCAAATAAACAAAGGCATCGCGGATCGTGCCGCCGCTGGTTTTACGTTCCACATAGACGGTAATGCCGCTGATGCTGGCGGTGCTCGGCACGTTCAAATTAAATCCGGTGCAATTCAAATAATTCGTCGTGGTGTTGCGAATAACATTGGATGCGGTGGCATAAGTATTGTTACTGGTATACGCATTGGCAGCATTCGTCCAAGCGATGCTGCCCACACCCGTGACACTACTACAACTACTGGCACTGCCCTGCACGTATAGTGTGGCGACACACGGCGACGTGCCCAAAATTATGTAACTGACCGGACAAACCACCCCCGTTCCCGCCAAATTAAAATAAGTATTGGCGCTGGGCGTAATCGGCGCGGCGGGCGCGGTGTAAGTGACCGTGTTACCGCTGGCCGACGCATTGAGCACGCCCACGGTCGAGGTCGCAGTCAGGGTGAGACTGGAATTTGTTCCCTGCGTCCACGCATTGTTGGTGTTGTTTTGCGTAATTTTATTGATGCTGACACTGCCATTGTTGGTGAGCTTAGCGGTGGAGGTGTAGTAGCGAATCTCCGCCACCGCCGCATTGATAACACCCGTGCTACCGACCACGGTGCTACTTGCGTACAAGCGCATAAAGTTAGTCGTCGCAGTGGTCACGGTTGAATTGATCGTGCCGTTAATGGTGAACACCGAGTTAGCCACCGTCGTGCCACCCTCAGTACGCCCCGTGTACAAGCGCGATGATCCAGAAAAATTAAGGTTTGATCCCGCCGCCAGCATGACCGCCGTGCCGGAGGTGTAAAGGCGCGCAGTGGAAGCAAACGTGCCGCTACCAGAAATGGTCGCTGTCGCACCCGTCACATTGACTCTTACCCCATTACCCGCAGTGCCTGTCACGGTGCCGTTGACAAGCACATTGACGGGCACATTGCCGGTGACGGTTACAACCTTCACATTGCCATCATCCGTCAGCGACACCCCACTGTTGACAGTCAATCCGGCGATGGTTGTATCGGTATCAAGCGTGATGTTATGCGCGATGACCACGGTATCTGCCGTCGTCGGAACGCGGCCGCACGACCAGCGTACCGATGCGCTCCAATTCCCCGCACTCACGCTGGTGCACGTTAAGGCCAACGCCTCGCCCGACCAAAACAGGCTGAGTAATAACGCGCTGATAAGA
>JANONT010000029.1:0-19381 GCA_031420955.1 Candidatus Nitrotoga sp.
AAGTCGCTATCTTTCATACATCCCCCGCATCAACCGCCACAAAAAAATGTGTGCTTATTTGAACAAACCTTTGAGTTTATTTTTTAGCTGTTCTTTTGCTTCGGCTTTAATTTCAGCTTTGATTTCTTCTTTTTTAGCTTCTATTTTTTGCTTGGCGGCATCCGACACCATCGCGCCAAATTCCAATTTATATTTCAAATTAGTAAAAAGCCCGCTCAGCCGCACTGGCACGGTCAGGCCGCCCACTTGATCCTTACCTCCTTGCCCTTGCAGTGTTTTGGCGAGCGTTGCGCGCGCCAAATAATTTATGCTGTCATTGCCGATGTCAATATCGCCCACACCGGACAAGCGCAGTAGAGGCGCTTTCATCGACAGGTCATCATTATGTGCGACACTATTACTCACTTTAAAGCTGGCTTTTAATTCGCTGAAATCCGTTTTTTCTGCTTTGTTTGCCGCTTCAGTTTGGGTGGTGGCTTTTTTGCTAAACATGTCTTGCGCATCACGTATTTTTTTCGCGAGATTAATTCCCTTGATCGCCCCGTCCTGCAACTGTAATGACGCTGTGCCATTGAGTGATTTTTTCAGCGCGTTAACCGTACTGCCCTGCGTGGTGAGGTTAAGAGTGACATCACCGCGACCAGATAAAGTATCAAAATCGGCCATGTCTTTTAGCAATGGTGCAATGTGAATCCCACTTAATTTTTGCTGGATCAATATCTCCGGCGTGGCTTGTACATTGACGCGTAGGCTGCCGCTCATACTGCCCTGATAAAGATTAGCCGCCAGCGGGCTGACATTCAATATGCCTTGCTGCGCTTGTACGCCCACGTTGACCTGCGCCATTTTAAGGTTAGCCACTTTGAACGCGCCAATACGCAAGCGTCCATCCAGATGCAAGCCTTTAAGCGCGGATAAATCCAGCGGCGCGTCTAACGAAGTCGCCTCTTTAGGCTGCGACGCAGGCTCTGATTTAGGCAGGTAGGCATCGACATCAAGCTGGTCGGCCTCTATATCAAATTTAATTTCGGGCTTGGCAAAATTATTCACCGCCACTTGTATCTTCACTTGGCTTTGCAGCAAACCGCCCGCCAGCTTCACTTGCACGCGATTATCTTGCATGTGCATGCTGCCGTTCATTTCACTGCTAACGGCTTTGTTGGGCAACGCATCGCCCGTGCCATTCATTTTGATAGAGAGATCGGGCAGGTTGATTATTTTTTTATCCAGATTGCCATTTACGGCTGTCAGCAATTTTATTTTGAATGCTTGCTGCGGCTGCTGCATTTCTAAATCGAGAGTAAATTTTTCGCTGCTTAATTGATTGTTATTAAGGCGCAATGCGGGTAACGCTAACTGGGTGTTGATGGTGTTTTTAGCCTGCACACCAGAAACAGATAGCTGCACTTTATCCGCTGTTAATTCTTGTTTTAATTTTTGGAAGTTGCCCTTTGCTTGAAATGCTAAATTATTGATATCAAGCGCGTTGCCATTGGCTTGCAGATCTAAATCTTGTATACCAAATTGCTCGTTTTCAGGATTAATCAGTAAATTGCCTTGCAGCTTGGTGCTTACATCCAACTTGGGTTTATTGGCCTTTATCAGCGCGTCTAATTCCAATTTAATCGGCACGCCCATAGCGATACGCCCCGTTTTGAGATTTAATTTATTCACCTCATATTGCGCGGCGGAAGCTTCATCTTGATAAATTAAATTTAAGTTTTGCAAGCTGACCGAGGCGATGTCGAATGTAATAGGCGGGCGGGCTGCCTCGTCTTTCGCGGGTTCGGGGGTGGCCTTTTCTTCCGCCCTCAGCAAATCATCGAGGTTGGTTTTGCCATTTTTATATTTGATGACGGTGGCCTTCAAGCCGCTGACCGCTACCTGATTCACCACAATGTTTTTTGAGAAGAGCGGCAGCAGAGCGAGCGATACTTGCACGCTTTCGATAGTTGCAAAGTCTTGCTTGCTCTGAAATTCTGAAAGGGAAGCACTGCCAATACTTGCGCCAATATTGGGGAATAGCATGAGCTTTATATCGCCATCTAACTTAAGCGTGCGTTGTTGTTTTTCCTGCACCACCTGAATAATTTTTGCTTTGTAATCATTTGGGTTAAAGGTTGCCGCGATGTAAGCCAATGCTACCGCCATTATCAAGACGATAGAACCAACAGCCAGCAAGCCATATTTGAGGAATTTATTCACGCGACTACCCTAGAAAACTTAAGCAATAAAAATTCAATAACACAACACCATGCAGCCCGCAAAGCTTATATGGGCGGCAGGGCGATTTTGTTATCTTTGCTAAACTGATAATCTTTAAAGATGTGTTCAGCCGTCAATATTTGGTATGAGCCATCGACCAAGCGATGCGTCGTATCCTTAAGCCGATAGGTGTAATGCCCGCAGGTCCAACAATCAAAATTTCGCATGTGCGTACACAAACAGGTTTTTGACATAACCGATACTTTTTTCGCATTCGGATGGGTTACTACTTCGTGGTTGTACGCATCAACGTAGGCGCAATTGCCATTCGCATCCAATAAGTAACCATACGCCTCGCAGTTAGGCCGTATGCCCGCGCCAATGGCAGGGCTACTTTTCAACATACGCATGGGGTAGCCTGTGGGCGAGATCATGTTGACCTCAATGTCTTCTTCAACGGCTTTGAAGTATTCTTGTTGCACGTTCGGTGGCAAGCCACATTCACGTGCGATGGTAAAGCGTGTAGCCACTTGCACCGCAGCCGCGCCCGCTTCCAAATATTCTGTGGCATCGCTGCCAGTAAAAATTCCACCTGCGGGTATCAACGGAATTTCCAGATTTTCAGCCTTTAGGTATTGTGCGATTTCTGTGAAAATTGTTTTCAGATCATATTGCGCCCAATCCAACCCAAAACCTAGGTGTCCACCAGCTAACGGACCTTCGACGATAATGTAATCCGGCAGGCGGTTGAGCTTGGCATTTTTACGTAAGAAAATCTGCAAGGCGCGCACCGAGGAAACAATGATGCCTAATTTCGCATCTCTAAAACGCGGGTGGTCTTCCATTAGCGCAAACGAGCCTAGATGCAAGCCCGCGCTCAGAGTAATGCCGTCAACCCCCGCTGATAGCACGCCATGTAAACGCACGCGCAGAGTGTCACGCGGCGAATTCATGGTGAGCTTTTCCATGCAGTTAACAAAGATCATGCCGCTGCCGCGCTTGGCTTCCATTGCTTTGGTCACGTGCAAGCGCGTAGCCTCGGCAACTTGCTCCAGATCAAATTTGACTGATGATTTGTCGGTGTTCGCAACATTGTATTTATGCAGTTTAGACTTGGCTTTTACAAACTGCGTGTTTTGATGCCGGTCAGTAACGGTGGGCAACATGGCATCCGAAAGGTGGCCTATGCCACCTAAGCGGGCGGCTTCCAGAGCCAGCTCTCTCGAAGAAATATCCACACCCATGCCGCCTATCATGATGGGTACAAACTCGTTTTTGCCGAAGCGCAAACGGAAATCATCTACACACTTCATCGCTGCCTTTCAAATAAATTATTAGCCCCATTTTACCTCAAGGGGAGAGGGATTTCCTCGATTACCGCATTATGGACATCTCTAAAAAGCAGCACATAATGCAGATTGGAATAAGGGGATCTCTAGAAATTCAAGTTGCTAAGCCAGACAAGGCGCGAACAAAAAATTATGACGACGCATACGGTTTGATATGTTATGAGTAATTTTTTGCGAGCAACACAGTATGGTGACGGAAGTTGGATTGAGGATTATTTGCTTCGTCCAAAGCAAAGCCCCCTTGGCTTATAACATCAACCAAGGGGGCTTTAACACACTCCACCTACCATAGGGGAGTGTTGCCTACTTCATCCTGCCACTTTTGGAGCAACAACTTCCAGCTTCGCTGCGGGTTCAACTGCAGGCGGTAGAGCCGCAGGCTGTGCAACCTTAACTGCAGAGCCGTCATTTAACCGCTGCACCACTGCTGCAACCGAGCCACTGGTGATATTTGCAACGGGTGCTGGATTAAAACCAAGTGCCAGAATAATGACCGTCAAAGTTGCTGCAACGGTAATTTCACGTGGCGCGAGATCTTTCAGCTTAGGCAATACTTTGCTGGTAACTGGGCCAAAGAACGAACGCTCGTAGTACCACAAGAAATAACTCGCGCTCAGAACTACACCCAACACCGCCACTGCAGAAAATGCCCAATGTGCACGATAGCTTCCCAACATAACCAAAAATTCACCATTGAAACCGCTGGTGCCTGGCATGCCGATTGAAGCCAGCCCGATGATAAAGCAGAATGCTGCCATGCGCGGCAAATGACGTGTAAGCCCGCCCATTGCAGACAACTCTGTACTACCCAAGCGGCTGTAAATAAAGCCCGCGATGAACAGCAAACCTGTACTGGTCAGACCCATGTTGATCAAGGTAAAAACTGCGCCCTGCATCCCTTGTTGATTGAGGGAGAACAGACCCACCATTGCCAAGCCTACGTGGCTTACGCTGGCAAATGCTAACAGGCGACGCATATTGGGTTGCACCAGCGCAATGACTGCGCCGTATAAAAGTGCTAGTAAGCCCAGTATCACCATGACCATGTACCACTCTTTAGCAGCATCGGGTAACAATGGGATAACGAAGCGCAACATGCCATACACGCCTAGTTTTAACCCTACCAAAAATACGCCAAAGCCAATTGGACCTTCCATAATGGTTGTAGGCAACCAAGTATGGAACGGCATCATCGGGCCTTTAACTGCAAATCCAATTGCCATCAGAATGAAAATTGTAGTCTGAAGCTCAAGAGGGATGGGTGTATTTAACAGGGTCAGCAAGTCAAATGAGTAGGGCTGCATCCCTGGTGTCAGCTCAGCTACATTACTGTAGTTCCAGCCTACTAACAAGAAGCTAATCAATAACGGAGCCGAACCAAACAACATGTAGACAATGTACTTCATGCCTGCATATTGGCGTTGCGCGCCCACACCCCAGAATTTAATCAGGAAGAAGGACGGTATCAAAGCCATTTCCCAGAACACGAAGAACAGGATCAAGTCTATCGAACAGAATATACCGATAGTGGCTGCTTCTAGAATGAGCAAGTTAACCAAGAAAAAGCGGTTGAAGAACTTGACGCTATTCCAAGAAAACAGCAGCACCAGCACAGCCAGTAAGGCTGTCAGTGGCAGGAACAGAACGCTAATTCCATCCACCCCCAAGTGATAGCTGGAACCTAAGCCAGACATCCAGTTGCCTTGTTCGGCAAACTGCATATCTGATACGCCTGGAACGAATTTGTATACGACGACAATCGCCATAGCCAAATTCAGCATCATTCCAAAGAACGTAACTTTACGCTGCGTCTCTTCGTTACTAATTATTGTCAGCAAGAGCGCGACCAGTACAGGCAAAAATATCATTGCGCTGAGCACTGGAAAGCCGATTTGCTGGTCGGCGAACATTTGATTAAGAATCACGGTTAGTCTCCCTAAAAGTCATCAATGAGAAGTTGGAGCAGCGGGCATGGCTGGTGTAGCCGGTGCACCGTGATCTGCTGCTGGAGCGGTAGGGTGCGCTGCCGAAGGAACATCATGCAGCAATATAGCATTAACCCCCTTGAGCGGCGCAGCTTCAATGCCAGTGACGTGACGCATCCTGTCATCCAGCATACGCAATGAGCCTTCCATTGTGTGTAAGAACGGTGTGGTAGCCAAGCCCACCCAGAATATGACACCCATCATCGCGCCGGCAATCAGCATTTCCGTACTGCTGAGGTCGGGCATGGTACGAACTGAAGGGTTGACTACATTGCCCAAGAACGCGCGCTGATAAAACCATAAGAAATACCCCGCTGCTAGGAATGTCCCTGCGCCTACCGCTAATGCCATACCCCAATGCATTTTGTACGCGCCTATCATCACCAGATGTTCACCGTTAAAACCGCTTGTTCCTGGCATACCCACACCCGCCAAACCTATCACAAGGAATGAAAATGCGAGTAAGGGGGTAAATTGTCCTACGCCACCCATACCACTCGTGTCTGGTTGACCCATACGAGTATGCAAAAACCCGGCGACAAAGAACAGTCCGGCAGATGTTAGGCCAAGGTTAATCATTTGCAGCAAACCGCCTTGAAAACCAACGAAATTCAAGGAGAATAGACCCAGCATGACTACACCAGAGTGAGCCAAGCAAGCAAATGCCAAGAGTCTACGCAGGTTGGTCTGAATCAATGCAATCAACGAGCCGTACACTATTCCGATTACACCTAGGGTTGCCATGAGCCACAGCCATTGATGCGAAGCCTCTGGCAACAAAGGAATAACGAAGCGCAAGAATGCATAAGTACCCAGTTTTACACCAACGATATAAACGCTCATCCCTACAATAGGGCCTTGCTCCAACACTTTAGGCATCCAAGTATGAAATGGAAACAAAGGTGCTTTGATCGCCAAACCCAAAAATAACAATAGAAATATGGTTGCTTGAGCTGCTGGCGGAATGGTGGAATTCATGAGCTGAATCCAGTCATAGGTCGACTCACCACCTGCCGCACCTGCAAGCATAACCAATCCAGCCAGCACCAACACAGACGCTACAACCATGTATGACAGGTAGGTCTTAGCTGCTGCCACACGCTTTTCTCCCGTACCAAAATTAGCAATCAGGAAGTAGCTAGGAATAATTTCTGCAGCAAAAAATATCCAGAACATGAGCAAGTCTACTGAGGCAAAAGCACCCATCATGCTTGCCTCAAAGCCCAGCATAGCCATTAAATAATGACGCTGACTACCGGACTTAACTGCAGGCTCCGAATACATGACCGTCAGCAACATCAACAGCGCAGTAACGGGTAAAAATAAGACACTGACACCATCTACGCCTAACTGGTACAAGCCCGCATGCTCAACAAACTGCATATTGGCGGTGGCTCCATCAAACTTAAGCCACACCATTGTAGCCAGTGCTAACTCCACTGCCGTACTAGCCAGTGCCAACGAGCGAGCTGCCATATCATTGCGGATAAAGGCCAGCAACACCAGCGTCAACACTGGCAGCCAAACAAGTATGCTTAGGATGGGGAAACCCATCTGGTCGGATGCAAAAATCTCTGAAATTTGGATTGTATTCATGAAAGTACCCCAAAAATGATACTGGAAAGAAGAATTGCGACAGCGATAATGACGGCCGGCTTACTCAAGAGGGCTTCCATCTTCAGCATAAACCGTGCGAAAACACCACTGGTGTAGGGGATGCCCACATTGACCCCTTCACCAAACAGGTGATGTTCAAGCCAAGCGGAGACTCCTCCCAAGAAATCGGTTAACGTGCCGATTATCCCTGAGCTTTTGCCAATGATATTTTTTTCGATCCATGCGGTGTCAAACGCAGCATTCTCAGTCACCCAGCCAGCAACGCCGGAAGCGCGACTAACCACATTTTTTTCCACCCATGCGGCATCGGTAGCAGCCATCTGAGCTGCCGAACCCATCAAGCCGGAAGCTGGCTCTATTACTGATTTTTCAGTCCAGCCGGAAGTGCGCGCACTCACGCCAGTTAACCAACCCACTACACCTGGAGAGTCGATTGCATCTTTTTGATCCTGCTTCTGCTCATCGGCTGTCCAACCAGTTAACGGGGAAGCCAATAGCGTTGCTCCAGCCGCGCCACCTTTGGCCGCCAAGAAACGTTGCTCCCAAGTTGTCAATGCGGTGGTGACATGTGTTGTGCCGGTAGGCGCGCCTACTATGCGGTCAATTACGTTGGTGTCGAATCGATCTAAGGCTTTACCTAAACGCTTGGTAGAGCTTATGAATAATGCATCGTAGAGTTCATCTAGATAGAAGCGATTTACTACCAACGCATATGCCCAACGCATTTTAATCAACGCGCTAGAAAGCTCAGGCTTAAAGCGATCCATATATACCGCAGTAAACCAAGAAGACAGCAGCAACAAGCCAATCGCAGCAAATAACAAGTAAGCTAAAACTGGATTACCGCCAGCCTGGCTAGCTTGTACTGACACGACTGGGGACATGAATTGATTAAACCATGTGCTGTCAACGCCTCCTGGCAACAAGCCCAGTGCCAAACCAGCGGCCGCCAATACTGCGAGCGTTGCCAATGGTCCGACCATTCCGCTACCTGGGGAACCACTCGATGCGTCACCATGATCGTGTGCATGATTGCCACCAAACTCGTCATGACCAGCAGGACCGTGTTCGGCAAACGAATGCGCCATCATTCTTTTCGAATAGTAGATCGTTGCAAACACTGCCATCAAGCCAATTGCGACCAACACAAAGGTTTGTAGATTACCACTTCCCGCAGTGACATCAGTCGTCCACCAACCTGCCAAAAAAGGAACCAAGGCCAACGCTACTGTGCCAACCAAGATTAATCTAAACACAGGTGCAGGCGCACCTTGAGTGTCTTTCTCAGAAGGATCTCCCGAACCATGCATATGACTGAGCACAGATGGCGCGGTGAGGAACAAGAAGCTCTTCAAGAATGCGTGTGCTACCAGATGGAATATGGCAACTGCATAGGCACCTAAACCGCACGCTAAGAACATCAGTCCTAGCTGTGTTGTTGTGGAAAACGCGAGTATGCCCTTGATGTCTGTGATAACCAGACCAACGACACCACCATAAACCGCTGTTATCGCACCAATAATCGCTATCACTAGCAACGCATTGGGAGCCATGTCGTAAATTGCATGGCTACGCACGATCATGTAAACACCTGCCGTTACCATGGTTGCGGCGTGAATCAATGCGCTGGAAGGGGTAGGGCCTTCCATCGCCTTAGCTAACCACGTACCCAAAGGCAACTGAGCAGATTTACCAATCGCACCTAATAACAAGGATAAGCCGATGGCCGTTGCCACGCCGCTGTCCATGCCCGGTGCTTTCGCGAGTACTTCAGCGTAGTCCACCGTTCCAAAGTACGTAACCATGATGAAGATACCCATCAAGAAGCCTGCATCGCCTACACGGTTCATAAGAAATGCTTTAGTGCCAGCACGTGAAGCTGAAAGACGGCTGTAGTAATGACCGATCAACAAGTAAGAACACACACCGACCGTTTCCCAACCGATAAACAGCATGACGTAGTTGTTACCCATTACCAGTATTAACATGGCATAGACGAACAGTGCCAGTGCCGTAAAGTACCGAGTAAAACTATAGTCTTCATGCATGTAGTTCTTGGAGAACGTGGAAATCAGGAAAGCAAATCCCGTTACCACCAACATCATGATTGAAGACAACGCATCAATCATAAAACCAATGTTGATCTTGACATCCCCGCTGACCAGCCACGAATATAGGTGAACCTGCTTAGGTGTTGGGTCGGCTAAAACCTGTGTAAATACCCAAATTGAGCCGATGAAGGACAGCAATATTGCGTTGGTCGTAATGTTTTGGACTGTCTTGAAATGAAACTTGTCGCCGGCTAACAAGCCCAGCCCGTTTACTACAGTCGCTAATAGCGGTAGCACTACTATTAGCGTAACGATTAAATTGTAGTCCATTATGCTCCCCTCCCTTGATCATACCGCCCTGCAGGCTCTTTAATGAAACATGGCGGCAAGAATTTTTGATACTTGCCCTTGTACCACTCGAAAGACTCATTCACTACCGGTAACGGTGTAAATGGTTTTTCCCACTTGGAGAAACCCACACCATTCGGGAAGAACTGGATAAAGTCGCCAGAGTCAGGATCAATAACGGTCAGCAACACCCACTCATTATTCAACAGTTGCTGAATACCCGGTTGACGCTTGTAAATTTCAACCGCAATGCCCGGAGGTGCCTCTACAAAGAGTTGCAAACGCATAGGCTCGTGAATTTCAGTCATTTGACGTGGCAAACCAGTTGCCAAGTCACCATGTGCACCACTCATTACACCGATCATGCCGTTAACGTTGTGAGCAATCTTGGTATCACTGCCATACTTTTCAAAGTCAACCGTTGAGAAATAATACTCAAGGTTAATACCCGCGCCCACTGGTCCAACCGCTAGCAGAATCCGCTCAAGGATTTTGCCATCCGGATCTATGGTTGGATCATACGAGATACCGAACGGACGACGATCAAAGAACACGCCTTGCAATACTGAACGACGACCCACTACCGCGAATGCATTGGTGCAGTGACCGAGTTCAGGACGGGTTTGGCTAAAGTCTAGCGAACGTCCTTTTACGTGGTGATAGGATGCTTCTGGCGAAACATCTTTAGGTGCAGAAGCAAAACGACGGCAACGCTCACGTGCAGCCTTTTTACCTGCATACACCAAGTCTTTAGCAATAATATCGAACTTCTCACGCAAGTTTGCCGGTATATCTTGTGTGTCATACAACGTGATAAGGTCGCTCGTTGTGTTGTGCTCGCCACCAACAAACCATGTGTCCGCAGGAATATCGATACCACGCTTACGCAAGCCTTCACGAATGACTGGGCGATTTATCATCGCTGCCATCGCACGTGCATTCGGGCCGCTATGCGCGCCGCCGACCGCGCCGCAATCATAGGCATTGATATGCGGGTTGTTCTCCATATCTGCCCCGTGCATACAGTTGATGACGATAGGCGCGAACTGGGTAGTCAGGCCGATATTTTTCAGCAGTGCCTCCATCATCGTTACTTGCTCGTCATCTGTATAGCCAATAGGCTTGCCCGCAGGATCAAGGCCGTATTTTTTGTTTTCCACTTCGGTTGTACGATTAACCAGCACTTCCGTCTCGATTGAAGGAACAGCCCATTCATGCAGCTTTGCCATTCCGCCAAAATACTTCACTGGGAAAAATACGCGACCTAACAGTGGCAATGCCATCAAAAAGCCGATCATGTCGATTACAAAATACGATGACAAAACGTTACGCTTGGCTTCCCAATAAGCATTGTGTGCGGCTTCGAGCCACCTAAAACGCTTCTTATGTTTAGGCGCATCAACAGCCATTGCCGAATCACGAGGTATTTCGAATGTTCTATGGCCTGGTGTGCGAACGTTCGGGCAGAGTGGCTTGGAATCATGCCAATCCAAACCCTGATAGTCATGCACTACACCCACGAAACCCGCAGCACCCAGCGTTTCATATTCTGGATCAAGCTCATCAAAAGCACGGTGTATGCTTTCTTCGCGCTCGTCGATACAGAAAATGACTTGCGCCTTAGGGCGCTTTGCACGAGTACGCCAACGACCTTTACCGTGATTTTGTTTCAGCGCATTCGTAATTTCATCGTGATAATGAACTTCCATCGCCAATAGCCAAATAATGCCGTGTGTGTCTTGCGGCAAAGAATCCAAGGCTGCCAGCAACTTCTCAGCCCCTTCTTGCTTAAGCGCGCGAAGTTCAGCACCGGATATTCCCAGCATTTGTGCCAAATCGAATACACGCCATGAGCTATTGTAGAGATTGTGTCCAGACTTCAGGTCAGAGCTATCGCTTTCGCGCCACGCCCAAATCATGTCGGCTAAAACTTTCCACTGATCGTCTTCATCACCACCGGAGTGAAACTTATTATTGACCAAGTTTTGTGCTTCCACTGCCAAATAATCTGGCAAGCTTCCCGCAAACAACTCGCGGCGCACTAAATACTCGGATGGATGGCTAGTAAAATAGTGCTTTATGCTGTCCGCACTCGCATCAATTTGCCAAATGCTCTTGCAGGTTTTCTTAACCAGTAAGGTTTCGTAGAACAAGCGCACTGCCAAATACTGCATTGCGTTAGTTGGATGCATTTTTTGCTTGTTGCGGGTGGGGTGCAGCTCGCTCCAAAACATCTGGCTTGCCCAGTTTTTCAGGCGGAACAATGACCGTGCGCAATAATCGCCCCATTGCTCTTGCTTAATACCAAGCTGCTCCAGGCTTTGCAAAACTGCATCTTCTGCCAACGTTGGCATATTGTGCAGGGCATCGCGCCAGCCTGTTAAATCATCAAAGTCAAAGCAGCGCTCATGTGTCGCAAGATTGCGCCATGCATCGTAATAACCAAGAACACGACCAGGCAAGTGCCATGCAGCCAAACCTTCATCTGCAAATGTTGCAGTAATCTTAATCATGTAGCGGTTGACGCGCTCAACCAAATCTTCACCCATAACGTCCTTCAGCAAGTCGGCATGGTTTCTGACATTGCCAAACGAATCAATTTGCGCTGCCAAATCGTTACGGCAGTGCTCGAGCATACGCTCGCGCGGGTCATTGTGATGAATCTTTGTTAGCAAAGGTGCATACGCTGCTTCTTTATCACAAATATCAACAAGGGATTCCAGTGCTTTCACGCCACGACGATTTAGGTGATCTGCACCCAAATCATGCAACACTACCCAGCATAGGTGCGCTGCTTCCATCGCTTTGGCTTCGCCCTTTTCGACACCTTCTTTGAGTTCCACTAGCTGCTTATTAACCAACGCAGCAATTTCTGCTTGCAGGCTTGCCTCTAGTGGAATAGCGGGTCCACCCCAGCTTTGCATGTGCTTAAACTTATCCGCCAACGCTTCAACTGCGCCACCATCCGCATCGCGCTCCATGAAATGCGCGGGATCGGTGGGGCTCAATGGATCACCCAAATTAAACGCGGACAAGCTTGCACTCCACAGCGACAAAACTGCGTAATGCTCCAAGCTTCTGCTGAAATACGCACTGACTGCATCAATGCTGCCACGCACACCAAAGTGGCGGCGCAGTATAGAGTCAACCAAATCACCCTCCGTGTGCAGCCAGTGAGCGCGCAGTTGATCGCGCTGCTCGGCAGTTGGTACGGGAGACAGGTGGCTAAAATGCTTATCTATACAAGCCAGATAAGACGCATGGCGATCTTGCGGTATCCCCATAGCCTTTAATGAAGACTCAGCCGTTGTTACCGCGCCATGTGCATGCCCACCTGAAACCGCAGCAATGCTGTGGGTGCGGAGCTGCGAAGGCAGGTCGAGGTTGGTATGTATTTGCACCCATTCCGCGAATGTCCACTCGCGACCTATTTGAGCCAACCCAGCAGCAAGATCCTTTTCCGCTTTGGCCAACAAACCATTGCGAACTTCTGCTGGCACCTTTTCACGGAACGTGCTGAGCGCGTTATTTTGGAACACCTCAAAACGCAGCATGGGCGAGCCAATTGGATCAATCCCATGAACCATGTTGATACGGTATATATCTTCCAGCGTTACGGCGCGACCACCTGCGGTAACCACCACCTCTTCCAGCTTATCCTTAATATCGTTGCGCCTACGCATAGCCACACCGATATCAACGTCATTGATTCGACCTTCCGAATACCAATCGCGGTAATACGAATTAGGATAAAAACCTTTGGCTCCCCCCACGCGCTCCGATTCTTTTATCGCAGCTTCAAAATGTAGGTTCATCCCTTGCAAACCAAACAAGGTATTGTTATGCACAAAGGTTATATTCATCGGCCCTTGTTCAGACAACATGTGACAGTAGTGCTCGACTGCATGCTTCAAGAAGTGGCGTTTGTCATGAGCACCGTGCCCATGTTCGCCTTCTGCGTGATGATCGGACATATTAAGACTCCTGCTTAAAGGTTTAAAAACTAAATTAAAAAACTATACGCCAAAAAAACCATGACCGCAGCATTATGCGCGACCTTTTATAATTATTTGGGCACGCTATTCGCGTGCCCATATTTGCAACAAGATTATTTAATGATGGCAACCATGTGCGTGAGCGTAGCGTTCATCAAATTGAGTGCCACACCAGGGAAAAGACCCAAGCCCACCATTAATAAGACCAGCGGTGTCATTACCAATATTTCGCGCGCATTCAAGTCTTTCAAGTCTTCCCACTTGGCATTGAAAGAACCCATAAACATTTTGCCTATGGTGCGCAACGAGTATGCCGCTGTAATAAGAACACCCACCAAGGCCAAAATTACCCAGAATTTCCAGCGATCAAAAGCACCGACCAACGCGTGGAATTCGCTGATAAAGCCAGCCAAACCGGGAAGCCCCATAGAGGCAAGCAGAGACAAGGACATCAACGCAGCAAAGATTGGCATACGTCGACCCAAGCCACCGAACTCCGTGACCTCACGAGTATGGGTACGCTCGTAGATTGCGCCAACCATAAAGAACAATCCGGCAGTGATAATGCCGTGGGTAAACATTTGCATCGTTGCGCCGACAAAGCCCGTAACCGTCAAGCCCGCAATTCCCAGCAACACAAAGCCCATATGGCTGACCGAAGAAAACGCGACCATCGCCTTCAAGTCGGTTTGCTTCCATGCCATGAGCGAGCCGTACACGATGTTAATCAAGCCCATTGCCAACAGTACTGGCAGGAACCACTCTATGCCATGCGGAAACAGGCCAGTAATACGCATCAAGCCATACGCGCCCATTTTGAGCAATACGCCTGACAACATCATACTAACCGGAACGGGTGCTTCAACGTGCGCCAAGGGCAACCAGCCATGTAGCGGGAACACTGGCACTTTGACTGCCACACCGATAAAGAAACCAAGGAATACGATTTTCTGGAAATCTGCCTCCCAACCACTGCTTGCCTTCATCATCTCGACCATATCGAAAGTATGCGTTGGCGTAGCCAAGTAAGCCGCGATAATTCCGAGCAACATAAAGACTGAGCCGCCCAAAGTGTACAAGAAGAAACTCATACTGGCCGGACCACGCTCCTTGCCACCCCAAATACCGATTAGGAAAAACATGGGGATTAAGGTGATTTCATAGAACATGTAGAACAAGAACCAGTCTTGCGCCATAAACACGCCCAGAATGGCGAATTCCATGAGCATAAACCAAGCAAAGTAACCTTTGATTCGCTCTTCAATACTAAAAGAGGCCACCACGGCGACCAAAGAAAGAAGGGTGGTTAACATAACCATAGGGAGCGACAAACCATCCACGCCTAAGGTATACGTCATGCCCATTTCCGGCACCCATTGCAGGCGCTCTACAAATTGCAACGCTGCGGAAGTCTGATCGAAGCTAAAAAATAAATTCCAAGAAAGTGCAAATGAAATACCTGCACACAAAACAGCTATACCCCGTATTGCTGCCACTGCCTGTTTAGGCATAAACACAATAGCCAACACCCCTAACAACGGAACCCATAAAACCGCACTTAATATACCCATGGTAACCCCCTTGGCAATCATTAATTACTTCAAATCATTTTTAAACGTAACCGGAACAACTTAGCCGACGCGGATACACTTTTTAAAACTAGCTTCTCACTACACCCCCCAAACAGAATGCTCATACCTCTCATTGAATCAATTTTTCTTCCTTAAAATTCAATTTAAAAAGTTAATAATCTTTAAGTTACCCTACCTTAGCAACCTAACACTGCAATCTCACACCAAAAACTCGCTTCAAACTATCCGATTCAATCCGCAGAACACAGACCAATGAAAATTGGGCTGTGCTCTGCAGGCTAAAGCAGCCCACAGAACAAATAACTCAACTAAAACAGCAATCACCCAGCAATGGCTTCCGCGCCCGTTGAGCGCGGAATCTTGCATTACTTCGTTTCAGTAGACCAGCTCTTATCAATTACGCGGGTCATTGAAGACAGGTCGTGATGACCAGTCGGGACATGGCCCTCCAAACCTATCACCGTCACCGTGCCTTTGGTCTCGCGTGCGTATGCTTCCGAAAAGTCATTGATTTTCTCACGCGTAGTGTGGTCGAGCATGCCAGCCTTGGACATATCAAACACAACTTTCTTGCCGCCGGGCAACTTGTCCATCATGCTGCGCACGCCAATCAGGCTGGTGTAAACCCCAGGACCGCTGAACTCGACCGTTACGGTATCGCCCGCTGCCTTGACTGCTGTCATGGTCTTAAAGGACATGATGCCAAACCCTACAGATACAATCATAATCACGATTGCGGGCAGTTTCTGGTGCGCCACGAAGAAGAAGTAGCAGATGGCCGCGAGAAGCACAACATGCACAATCAGGAACACTGTGGAAGACTTGAATTTGTTCTGGCTACCCGCACGTATTGCGTTCAAACCGATGGACAGCCACATTCCGAAGAACACGCCGACCAACAGATCAACCAGCACCACGCCCAGCACCGTCCCTACCATGAACGCGATTTCATCCTTACCGGTATGCGCGATATGGGCGAAGATTTTCGGGTGCGCCAAGCGGAAACCGATCACCACCAACATCCCGGCCAACGCCGCCAGCGGGATCATGTTGAGCAACCAAGGTAGCCCAGCCACAAATGCCAGCATGAAGAAGCCGTGGAAAAAGTTAGACCAACGGGTGCGCGCGCCCACCATGATGTTAGTCGAACTACGCACCACTTCCGCGATCATCGGAATACCACCGATCGAGCAGGACACAGTGTTAGCGACGCCCTTGCTCCAAAACTCGCGGTTCATGTTGTTGCGGCGTTTCCACGGATCTTTCTTCTCGATAGCCGCAGCGGTCAATA
Source organism: Candidatus Nitrotoga sp. (assembly GCA_031420955.1). Classification (GTDB taxonomy): domain Bacteria; phylum Pseudomonadota; class Gammaproteobacteria; order Burkholderiales; family Gallionellaceae; genus Nitrotoga. The sequence goes on from JANONT010000029.1 coordinate 16,434, forward strand.
AAGACTCTATCGAAGCCACGATCAGGAAAGTAATAATGAATTTAATGGAGATTGGATCCGTAATGTAGGTAAAGTCAGGAAACGCAAATGAATCTGCAAAATTCAAGGGTACGCTGACCAACTTTTTAGCATCCATGCCGAAAGAAGCCGCCAAGGGGATGGTGATCATCATAATCGCCAGCGGTGCCGGAAGCACCTTGGCCACCTTGGGGATGCTCGGCCAGATTATCATTATAGCAATTGCGATCGCCCCGAGGATGGCAGCATTGGTATCCAAGTTAGCAAAGCTGCTGGGGATGGCTCCAATAGTCGCAATCATACTCCCCCCTACCTTTACGCCCAACACCACGTGGATCTGCTTAGCCATGATGATGATGCCGATACCCGCGACCATGCCCTCTACCACTGAGAATGGAAAGAGGTTGGTCACAGGGCCAGCCTTGACTATGCCCAGAACGATCTGCAGTATTCCACACGCGACTCCGACCGCTAGCATGTATTTATATCCCGCTAGTGGGTCGCCAGGATTTAGCGCACCCAGCTCGCTCACCGCGCCAACTACGATTACGATCAGACCAGCGGCGGGACCGTTGATGGTGACGTAAGAGCCACCCAACATGCTACCTATCATGCCGCCCACCATCGCGGTCAGCACACCCGCCACAGCCGGCACGCCGGATGCAAGGGCAATCGCCAAGCTGAGGGGTAAAGCAATCAAAAAGAGAATAAAACCTGCTACTACGTCATATTTGGCATTTTGTTTGAGGCCCGGCAAATAATCCAGTGGCACTGGACCGATATCTGCTTTAGGTGCTGCTGGTGCTGGTGAAGACATAATTTAACCCCTTTAAAAATTTTAAAAATTCTCTGGAAAAAACCATTACCGCTCAAGAATAACTTTAAATTACCTATCTCGCTTAACTAGCAACGCCCACAAAGCCCATAAAGAAAGCCTTAAAAGTAATATCTGCTAGAGCATTATCTGGGCTACATCTCGGAAGTTAGCAACCCTCCTCCACAAATGACACCCAAATTTCCCCCGCCTAGACGCACCGAACAACAACTCTCTGCATTTTTCGTGCCGCCCAAAAGCTTAAAAACAGGGGGATAAAACACCTTCTAATCGAATACTGGAGGAATCGTATTCTGGAGCATTGCTCTTGTCAATATTTTTGTGAACTTTTTACGGAAGGGGGTGTCGCTGCGGGTAATGCTTATATATGTCAATAGCTAATTGAACGCATTACCTAGGTTGAAGTGGTAATTATATTTGGATATTTAAAGCTTGAACATACAAGCTTTGATGAATTTATTTTAGGCAACCTCTCTCGGCGTACCTTACCAAGCTGCGCTATTACAAAACCTCGCTCAATGCCAAACCGCACTCAATGCCAAGCCTCACTAAATGCTAGAATACGCGCTTCCATTTTTAAGGCAACCGAACATTCATGCTTTCTACTGCAAACATTACCATGCAATTTGGCGCAAAGCCACTTTTTGAAAACGTATCCGTTAAATTTGGCGATGGCAACCGCTACGGCTTAATTGGCGCAAACGGTTGCGGCAAGTCGACCTTCATGAAAATTCTCGGCAAAGATTTGGAGCAAAGCTCCGGCGAAGTCATGCTGGATAGGGGCGAGCGTCTGGGAAAATTACGCCAAGATCAGTTTGCTTTTGAAGAAATGCGCGTGCTCGACGTGGTCATGATGGGACACACCGAATTGTGGGCCGTATTGTCTGAGCGCGATGCCATTTACGCCAACCCCGATGCGTCGGAAGAAGATTACATGCGCGCTGCTAATTTGGAAGCGACGGTCGCCGAATATGATGGTTACACCGCCGAAGCGCGCGCGGGTGAATTGTTGGCCGGCGTGGGTATTCCGATTGAACTGCATCAAGGACTCATGCGCGAAGTCGCCCCAGGCTTTAAGCTGCGGGTGCTATTGGCACAATCGCTGTTTTCCGACCCAGATATTTTGCTACTGGACGAGCCTACGAATAACCTCGACATTAACTCCATTCGTTGGCTGGAAGACTTGCTCAATGCGCGCAACTCCACCATGGTCATCATCTCGCATGATCGCCATTTTTTAAACAGCGTTTGCACCCACATGGCCGATTTGGATTTTGGACGCATCACGATTTATCCGGGCACTTACGATGACTACATGTTCGCCTCGACGCAGGCCCGCACCCAGCAACAATCAGACAACGTCAAGGCTAAAGAAAAAATTGCTGAATTAAAAGCCTTCGTCGCACGCTTTTCTGCCAACGCTTCCAAGGCCAAACAAGCCACCTCACGCGCACGTCAAATTGAAAAAATAAAAGTTGAAGACATCAAACCCTCCAGCCGCCAATACCCTTTTATTCGCTTTGAATACGACGAGCGCGAGAAGCTGCATCGCACCGCTGTTGAAGTACAAAAAATGTCCAAAGGATTTGATCGCAACTTATTTTCCAACGTCAATTTTCGTTTCGACGCAGGCGAGAGAGTCGCCATTATTGGCTCGAATGGTATCGGCAAAACAACCTTGCTGCGTTGCTTGGCGGGCGACCTAGCCCCCGACACTGGCACCATTAAATGGACCGACAAAGCCAAGCTCGGTTACTACGCGCAAGATCACGCGCACGAGTTTGCCAAAGACCAAAATTTAACCGACTGGATGACTTACTGGCGCGGCCCCAATGACGACGACCAAATGGTTCGCAGCATATTAGGGCGATTATTGTTTTCTGGGGATGACGTAAAAAAGAATGTAAAAATTCTTTCCGGTGGCGAAAAAGGTCGCATGTTATTTGGTAAATTAATGTTGCAAAAGCCAAACGTATTGTTGATGGATGAACCTACCAATCACATGGACATGGAGTCCATCGAATCTCTTAATACGGCCTTGCTGGAATATAAAGGCACCTTGATATTTGTCAGCCATGACCGCGAATTTGTTTCA